>JAUJMG010000450.1 GCA_030446955.1 Thermomicrobiales bacterium | reverse complement strand
CCGGCGCCGGCTTCGCCGAATACGTCGAGCCGTTCACCGGGGAACCCCTCGGCTCAGGAGATCAATCCTGGACTGCCGCCGCCGCTCTAGACTGGCTGGCGAACTCCAGCGACGCGGTGTAGTCACCCGGACTTGCCGCTGCTCTGATCCCCTCATTGCCTTGGCCATCGGTCTCGACCCACCCTGGGCAATCGCATTTGGAGTTGGGTGGGCGCTGGAGCCTTGATAACGGCGTGTAGGCCGGTCGTCGCAGCGACGCCGGCCGATGCCGGCACCTCGGTGTGCCGAGCCTTCTCTCCTTGCCTGCACCGTCCAAGACCCAAGTCGGACCTCCCGTCACCACGACCCGGGCCCCGGCAGCCACGCGGAAGTCAAATGCGATTGCTGTGCGGGACGGTTACCGGGTCGTGACGGGATGCGTCGCGAGGTGTAGGCTCCAAGTGTTAGGGGAGGCGATGACCGAGGCGGCCAGTGAACGAGTGATAATCCGTCGGTTCCGCCTGATTGCGGTGACACGGCACGCATTGCTGAGTCCGCTATCCGTCGAGGAGTGTGCGGATCGTCTGTGGCAAGCCACGCGGACTGGTGGCTCCATCCCCTGGCTGTTTCGAGACGCCGGCGCCACCCGACGGGAGCAGGAAACGCGCCGACCGGAACTGGCCGGCACCGTCACAGGCGACGGCTTTATTCTGCACCGATTCCGGCCCGAGGCTCCCGCCTTGCTGATCCTGGCGCGTGGCCAGTATCGGCCCACGCGGGAAGGCACGCTCATCGAGGTGACCCTCAGTCCGTCACAGACGCACGTCTCGCTACTGGTGGCGGGCTCCCTGTTCTTTGCCGTGTTGCTCGGGCTCCTTGGCGCCCTCCTTCTGATCAATCGATCCGTCCTTACCTTCGACGCGACCCGGGTGCTGCCGGCCTTCAACCTGCTCCTGCTGTTCCTGATCCTGGTCCGGGCGTGGTGCGTGGCGACCGACGAGGAGCGGGCGCGGCGTGACCGAGAGGCGCTGCTCTCCTTGATGCGCGACACGCTCCAGGCGACGCCTCTGCCCACACAGGCCGCTGAGGCGTCCCCCTGACGGCTCAGCGAGGCATGGTTGCGCTCCCGGATCGACACCCTCGCCGGTCAGCGCATCAGGGTGAGCAGCGAGCTGACGATGTCGAACACCGAGCCGACGACCCCGAACAGCATGAGGGTGACGCCGAACGGGTGTGGACGAAACACCCGCGCCACCCCGATGGCCTGCGCTCTCGCCTCAATGGCCTCCCTGGCTTCCACTAGGCTGGCGCCGGTCGCGTCGTGATAGAGCTTGACGGCTCGAACCGCCTCGCCGGCTTGGAGAAAGTCGTCCACCCGCTCCTGATCCTGTGGCCGAAGGTCGGGCAAAGCACCGTCCGAGGGGCGGCCCCTCGCGTCCTTGCGCCTTAGGAGTCCCGGCCAGAGGTTGGAGACGAGAGCGATCACCAGAGTGATCACCCCGATGATTAGGAGGCCGACGGCCTGGAGCGTCTCTGACCTCAGCAACTCCGACATCGCGCTTCTCTGCTCTTCCCACCGCGACGGAGCCAAGGGACTACTGGAATCATCCTGACACCCCACTGGCACCCGACGCCTGAGAGCTCCCATGAGCCCACAACCGCCCGGATTGGGTGATCGTCGGGGATGCTATGGACGAAGAATAGTGCGGTGAATCGTCTCCTCCTCGACTTCGGGCGGATGTCTCCGGTCCGGGAGCAGCAGGGAACCCGACGATCGGCAGGAGCAGGAGGCCGGCGAGCGCCCCGAGGTAGGTGCCTGCATCCACCACGCCGCGCGCCCGCCCCCTCACCACGCCCGCCCGCTGCAGTAGGAGTCCGCCGCTGCCGCCGCTCACGGCCCCGAGACCCACGGCGAGGAGCACTGCGAGAAAGCGGGCCGTCGGCACCGGCGCGCTGGCAGATCGTCCGTTCACGAACTCGTCGTCCGCCCACCCGACGAGGACCACCCACCAGCCGATAAGGAGGAGCTCTGCGACGGCGCCGCCCATCAGCCAGAACCGGGCGGCTACCGTTACCGGCGGGGTGCCGTCGTGTCGTTGCAGACCCACGACCAGAGCCGAGACCGCCCCGGCCACCAACCCCAGTACGAGGCAGGCGGCGTAGCCCATTGGGTAGATCAGACTGGCCAGGTCGACGCTGGATACCGGGGTGGTGCGGGCATGGTCCATCTCGGCGGCTCCCACTAGGAGCGCTGGCCCGACGAACCCCCCGGCGGTGGCCGCGGGTACTGCCCACCACGAGCCGATCCTCCAGCCCACCACGACCGCACCGACGACGAGGGCGAACAACTCCAGTCCGAGCAGTCCGAGCAGCACGTCCACGCCGGGCACCTCCCTTCGTCGGATCACCTGGGGCGTCGCACCCAGTCTGCGGGATCGCCACCGTGGGATGACAATCGTCCGAGCCACCCGCATCACAGTCTTGGAACCATCCTAGAAACGCCTGGGGAGTGGCGCATCGTCAGGACTACGGAAGTTTCGAAACGGGGGCTGCATAGGCACGATGTAGGTGCTCGCGTAGACATGCCACCGGCGCGACACCACGCAGGTGGGCGACGCGCTAAGCGGCCTCAGGACCGCACAAGCGGCCGGATGGCGGATCGCGGGAGGATCAGGGCTAATTGCGTGGCGGGGCATGCGGCATGGAGGAGGAGCTCGGCGATGCTCCCCAGGCCAACCGCATGCGGAGTCGGGCGTTGCCTGGCGGGGGAAGGGGTGGGGAGACTGCGGGTCTGACCCGTCGAAGTTCCGCTCGGGAGACCTCCATGGAGCCGCTCATTGGTGCCGGCGTGCATGCGCACGTTGCCGTGTTGCCCGATTCTCGCTCCGGTCCCGCCCTACGTCCCGACCTGCTCGATATCGTGACGATCGCGATGGCGGCGGTCTTGGGTAGCACCCGCGGCTGGGTGGATGCGGCCCTCTTCGGCAAGAGCAAGGAGCGGCGGCTGCGGACCTTTCTGGCGCTACCCGGCAGCATTCCCTCCCACAACACATTCGGGCGGGTCTTTGCCGCCCTCGACCCGGCCGCCCGCGAGCGCGGCTTTCTTCGCTGAGTTCGGGCAGGACGGCCGAGGCTGCGCGGCCTGTCGCGACCACCGACGCCGGAGACCGCGCCGCGGTGGGGATGGCCATCGACGGCAAGACCCTGCGTCGCTCCTACGACCGGGCCAACGGGCTGAGGTCGCCCCATCTGGTCGGCACCTAGGTCACCGACAGAGGGCTGGTCCTGGCTCACCGCGCCGTGCCAACAAGGCCAACGAGCACGCCGCCGCCAACTTCGCCGTCCTGTGCCTCATCGTCCTCAACCTGCTGTGTCAGGACCGCATCGTCAATGTTGGCATTAAGGCCAAGCGCCTCAACTGCGGCTGGGACGAGGCCGGCCTCCTCCACGTCCTCGCCGCCTAACTCCGATTGCCATGCTCGACCCACCGCAGTCACGTCGGTGGGTTGCGCCGTCCGTGCTACGATGCCGCTCGGATGATCGTGGGCACGCGGGGAAACTTGGCAGGGGGCTGAGGACGTGGGGGAGGGGTGGAGCTTCGCGCTGCCCACGCGGGTGCGCTTCGGTGCCGGTGTGGCTTCCGAACTGGCCGGGGAGGTTCGGGCGCTTGGCATCCGGGCCTTCGTCGTCACCGACCCGGGTGTCCGCGCCGCTGGTCTCGTTGACCGTCTGCTCGCGTCATTCGCTCGCGAGGGCTTGACGGTTGAGGTGTTTGACGGCGT
>JAUJMG010000449.1 GCA_030446955.1 Thermomicrobiales bacterium | reverse complement strand
CGTCCGGAGGCCGTCGGATCTCCGCCCTGGATCACGAACCCGGGCACCACCCGGTGGAACACCGTGTTGTCGAAGTAGCCGGCCCGGGCCAGGCAGACAAAGTTGTTGACGGCGAGCGGCGCATCTTTGGGAAACAGCTCAACCTCAAATGTTCCCTTGCTCGTCTGAACCGTTCCCCGATAGGTCCGGGTGGGATCAACCGTCATCGCCGGCGGCGCCGTCCACTGCTTGTCGGCCGGTGCCTCCCCAGCGGGCGCGCGCTGGTCCTCCCTCCAGCAGTCGGCCGAAACCGCTGCGTCCCCAGGCCCCGGGGAGCCGGCTACGGCGGGCGTCGCTCCGAGAGGTGCAGCGATTGCCGTAGCTCCCGCAGTCGGCGTTTCAGCCGCCGCGCGGTCCGTGTCAGTCGCCCCGCCACATCCGGCAAGAACGAGCATGCCGGCCAGCACCAAAACGACGAACCAGCTAGACCGCATCGTCACCCTTTCCAGCAAGTCCCAGCGCAGCGGCATTGCCCGCTAACGCCTCCACCACGAACGCCACATGCTCATCGAAATCCACGCCCAGCTCCTCCGCCGCCCGCACCATGGTCTCCCGGTCCACTGCGCGGGCAAAAGCCTTGTCCTTCATCTTCTTGCGTACGGCTTTGGGGGTAACTTCAGCGACCGCCCTGGACGGACGGACCAGGGCGACGGCGCCCACGAAGCCCGAAAGCTCGTCGACCGCGTAGAGCGTCTTCTCGAGGAGCGACTCTCGGGGCACATCCAGGTATTCAGCGTGACTCAAGATGGCCCGGATCACCCACTCGGGGTAGCCTCGCTCCCGGAGCAGGGGTATGCCTGCCTCAGGGTGCTGATCGGCAGTGGGATGAATCTCGTAATCGTAATCATGAACCAAGCCGACGAGGCCCCAATCCTCCTCCGGTTCCTCAAACTTCCGCGCGTACGCCCGCATCGCCGTCTCCACGGCGAGGCAGTGACGGCGCAGGCTTTCACTCTCGATAAACTCAGTGACCAGAGACCAAGCATCGTCCCGCGAAACCGCCACCCTTCGTCCTCGCGCTCTGCAGACCGCCCTTCGGCCCGCCGCAGACCCCATGCTAGAGGGAGGTCTGCTCGGCGCGCCAACTACACGACAAGCATCGCGTCCCCAAAGGAGAAAAACCGGTACTCTTGGGCGATCGCTTCCTCGTAAGCGCTACGGAGATGGGGCCAATCGATGAGGGCGCTGACCAGGAGCAGAAGGGAGGACCGGGGCAGATGGAAATTGGTGACAAGCCCATCTACCACGCTCCATCGGTGGCCCGGCACGATGAAAAGATTTGTCCATCCGCGAAAGCCACCACCTCCGTCTGGATTCCCTCTGACTCCGAGCGTCTCCAACGTCCGCGCCGATGTCGTTCCCAGGGCGACAACTCGGCCTCCTGCTCCGCGCGTTTCGGCGATCCTTCCCGCCGCCTCCTCCGAAACCTCGCACCACTCTCGGTGAATGACGTGTTCGCCCACGGTCTCAGCCGTGACCGGTCTAAACGTGTCCAAGCCGACGTGGAGCGTGACCTCCGCCCAACCAACTCCTCGCGCCTGCATTCGCTCCCTCAGGTCGGGAGTCACGTGCAGACCGGCAGTTGGCGCCGCCGCTGAGCCCGGCACGGTGGCATACACCGTTTGGTATCGCTCCGGGTCGGTCGGTGGCGTCCGAATGTACGGAGGGAGGGGAACCGTGCCAAAGGCCTGCAGGGGAACATCATCACCATCATCGAAGTCAATCTCGACCTGTCCAGCTTCACCAACGGCCATCACGGTGAGCCACGCGCCCGGACCGGTTCCGTCGAGATGGCGCAGCACAAGCCGACCGCCCGGCCGCAGCCGCCGGCTCGGCTTCGCGAGCGCCCTCCACCGTCCCCCCCCGATCCTGGTCAACAGAAGCAACTCCACTTTGCCCCCGGTGTCAGACCGTTCGGCTTGGAGCCGCGCGGGAAGGACCCGACTGTTGTTGGCAACGATGAGATCTCCCGGCTGCAACCACTCGGGCAGATCCCGTAGGGCAGCGTGATGCCACCGGCCGGTGGCGCGCTCAACGACTAACAGGCGAGACGCGTCCCGGGGCTCAATTGGGGTCTGAGCAATGAGGGAGGCGGGCAACTCGTAGTCGAAGTCAGCGATACGAAGGTCTGCCGCGGCGTGGTTCAGATCCGTCACGTCTCATCCAGGAAGGACCGCTGCTGGGTGTCGAGCGACGCCGGCACGGGGAAGCCCAAATGCTCGTAGGCGTGCCGCGTTGCCACTCGCCCTCGGGGCGTGCGCTGCAGAAACCCGAGCTGGATCAGGTACGGCTCATACACGTCCATAATCGTGTCGGTCTCCTCGCTCGTGGCCGCAGCAAGGGTTTCGACACCCACAGGTCCGCCTCCGAACTTCTCGACGATCGATAGCAGGATGCGCCGGTCGATATCATCCAGACCAAGGTCGTCGATCTCAAGCATCGTCAAGGCCCGGGCCGCTACCTGCGCATCGATTGAGCCGTTCCCATGCACCTCAGCGAAGTCGCGCACGCGTTTCAGCAGCCGGTTCGCCACCCGAGGCGTTCCGCGAGACCGCATCGCCACCGCGCGCCCGCCCGCTTCCTCAATCGGCACCCCGAGGATGGCCGCCGATCGGGTGATGATCTCGAGCATCGCGTCGGGGTCGTAGAAGTCAAGCCGTAGCACCGCTCCGAAACGATCCCTCAGCGGCCCCGTGAGCAGGGCAAGCCGCGTCGTGGCGCCGACCAGCGTGAACTTGGGCAGGTTAATCCGCATCGTCCGGGCGGCGGGGCCCTTGCCGATCACGATGTCTACCGCATAGTCCTCCATCGCCGGGTAGAGCACCTCTTCCACTACCCGGTTCAGCCGATGGATCTCGTCGATGAAGAGGACATCACCAGCCTTGAGGTTGGTCAGGATAGAGACGAGGTCCCCCTGGCGCTCGATGGCCGGGCCAGAGGTCACCCGCAGGCTTACGCCCATTTCTGCCGAAATGATGGACGCGAGGGTCGTCTTGCCGAGGCCCGGCGGACCGTACAGCAGGATATGATCGAGCGGCTCGCCCCGCTTCTGCGCCGCCTCGATGAACACCCCCAAGCTCGCCTTCACGCGGTCCTGGCCGATGTACTCGGCAAGCCGGCGCGGCCGGAGGCTGCGTTCGAGAGGGGCGTCCTCGCCGCGCTGGGCAGGGGTAAGCAAGCGGGAGGATCCCTCCTCGCGTGGTTCGCTCTGGCGGTGGGCAGTGGGAACGTCGGACATACGTGGAGTATACGCGCCGGGTCGAACAGCCGTTCGTTATCCGGCGTCTTCCACGAGCATGTTCGGGATGCCGTCTTCTATTGGATAACGCCGGCCGCAGGAGGTGCAGATAAGCTCCTGGCCTTCGAGGCGAAGGTCCTGCTTGTCGACCGGGCAGACAAGCAGGTCAATCAACTGCGCCGGCAGCACATCGGTCATCCCGTCGTTGTTCTGCACCAAGACCGTCACGGTGTTCCCTCCATTGACGCCTCCGGTGGCGTCGCTCCCACGCCGGGAGTAGCCTGGCCTAGCGCCGCCAATTCCTCGGCCGCTCGCTGAGCCAGGTACTGGTCCGGAGCAATCTCCATCACGTCTCGATAGCCAGCGACCGCATCCTCAATCCGCGGAGGATGCCACGTCCGGTAAAGTTGGGCCCGGTAAAAGAGGGCCTCGACGTTGCGCGGCTCTGCTTCGAGCACCTTCGCAAATTGGAGTTCCGCATCGGC
>JAUJMG010000448.1 GCA_030446955.1 Thermomicrobiales bacterium | reverse complement strand
CGGGAGGGTGAGCGGCTCTATGGCCTCGGGGCCTGCGACATGAAGGCAGGGGTCGCGGCAGCGATGATGGCAACGAGAGCCCTCGCCCAACTGCGTGACCTCTGGCGCGGCACCCTCCTCTTCACGGCGGTGGTTGACGAAGAGGCGTACTCCATCGGCGCCCGTGCCCTCGTCGATGCAGGGATCCGGGCAGACGCCTGCGTCGTCACGGAGTCGTCGTGGGAGCGGCCGTGCCTTGGCTCGGTCGGCAAGTTGCTGGTGCGCGCGGATGTGACTGGTAAAGCGGCGCACGCCTCCTGGCCAGCAGCCGGCATCAACGCGGCTGTAGAAGCGGCACGGTTCGTCGCGGGGCTCGACACCCTGCCGCTGCGGGCTCACCCTCGCCTTACCGCCACGCAATGCGTGCTCTCACTGCTCAGCGGAAACGAGCAATACGTGATCACCGTGCCGGAGCGGGCCCGGGTGGTGCTGAATCGAATGATTGTCCCTGGCGAAACGGGGGCGAAGGTCTTGGCCGATCTTCAGGGGCTTGCGGAGGCCCTGGACTCCCCGGCCGATTTCGCCTTCGCGCTCGATCCCCCGTCCTACCCGCCATGGGAGACGGATCCCGATGACCCCCTCGTCAGGGCCTTTGCCCGCGCCTATGCGAGCGAGGCGGGACACAACCCGAATTGGGGCTACACGGGCTTCGGCGACGCGAACCTCTTTGCCGGTGAGTTGGGCATTCCGACCGTCCAGTTCGGTCCCCATGGCGGTAATTTCCATCAGGCCGATGAATGGATCGACGTGCCAAGCATCGGCGGGACCGTCCGCGTCCTGCTTCGCCTCGCGCTGGAGATGCTGAACCGGGCGTAGCTAGACATCGCACAGGGCTGCTTGGCAAACGTTCCCGAGCCAGTGATCTGTCTTGGGGGACCTTATCCGGGAGGCGAGTCATCGTCGTTGTCCCGGTTGGCCTGCGACGCTGCTATCCTAACCTTGCCCGGTCCTAAACGCAGTTAGTGGTCAGGGGCTCGGCGCGGAAGGGGCGAGCGGTGGAGGCCGTTCGGCTGGCACCGAACCGGGTGTACGAGGCGGGTGAGGTCATCGGGCGAGCATGCGCCGACGACCCGCTGCTCGCCTACATCGTGCCGGATCGTGCCGCGCGAACTCGGCAGGCGCTGGCCGCGGTCGGCCATGTTCTTGTCCGCTTCGGCCTTCGATTTGGTACCGTGGACGTGGTCGGCAGTCCTATCGACGGCGTCGCCATATCGGTGGCGCCGGCGCATCTCCTCGCCGCCCCCGTCCGTGCGGCATGGGCCGCGCATGCGGCGATCGGCTTGGGTATACCTCTGGCTGGGCTCGTGCGACTCTCGCGGGCCGCATTCCAGATCAGACGGGCTACCCGTCGCGCAGTGCCAGCGCCGCACCATCGTCTCCTGCTCCTTGCGGTCAATCCTGCTCAGCGAGGTCAGGGCGTGGACGTAGCCCTGCTGCGATCAGTGCTGCAGGATGTCGACGCCACAGGTCGACCGTGTGTCACGGCCACCGGCGATGCCCACACGGTGCTCTTCCTTTCCGCCCACGGCTTCGACGTCGTCGCCGACCAGGGACTGCCAGCCGCTGGTCTCCGACTCTGGACCCTGGTGCGGCTGCCCAATCGATAATTCACAGAGGTTGGCGGTTAGCCGCTCGGCAGATCTCCTCCCAACCCCCGTCTGAGTTCAGGCTACTCCCTGCCGCCGTCCTGTTACCTGGTGGCACATTGCCTGCTCCCTACCTTAAAGATATCGGCCACTCCGGGTCGCGAAGAGACCGTTAGGCATCAGTTGCAAGGGGGTACCCCAATGGCTCGATTAGGCAGGGAATGGAACATCTCCGAAGGACAGGCAGTGATGACCGTCAACGGCGACAGCATTGGTCGTGTGATCGCCGTCGAGGAAGGCCACCTGGTGGTTGAGGAGGGCCGGCTGTTCCCGACGAACCATATTGTCCCGATCCGGGCGGTCGCAGACGTGACCAACGATGCTGTTCGCCTGAGCGTGACCAGGGATGTTGTCCTGGAGCGAGATTGGGATGCTGCGCTCCCGCTGGTTGAGGCGGAAGCGGTTACCGCATCGGAGGACATCGAGATTCTGGGTGCTGTTCCAGTGGGGGTGGATGGCGAAGAAACTCTACGGGTTCCCGTTTACCAGGAAGAGTTGGTCCCGGTGACGGACGAACACGAGATCGGTAAGGTCCTGCTCAACAAGCAGGTTGTGGTCGAGGAGCGCGTGGTGGACGTGCCGGTGGTGGAGGAGCGCATCCGGATCACCCGTCACACCGTGGACCGAGACCCAGACCTCGACGATGACGTGTTCACCGAGGGGAGCCTTGCCATTCCAATTCGCGGGGAAGAGGTCGGTCTCACAAGACGGGCACGGGTCGCGGAGGAGGTCGAGATTGCTAAGGAGGCGGTGCGGGTGACCGAGCAGGTTGCCGGTACGGTGCGCCGGGAGGAAGTCCACGTCGAAGCGGTCGAACTGCCGTCAGACTCGCGCGACAGGGGCATCGACACCGACGTCGAAGACAACCAGATGTCGTCCACGCCAGCTGCTTCCGCCCACAGAGTCGAGACCATCGAGAGTGTGGAGCCAGTGGATACGTCCGCCACTACTGCGACGGTCCGGACTGGCGAACCGATGGACACTGCAGATGCTTCCACGGCCGGGGACTCGAGCTCCAAGGCTACGTCTGGTTCGAAACGGAGCGCGAAGCGGAGCCAACGGAAGAAGCGGTAGATAGAGCACAAACACCGAACCGCAAGCGAGCGCTCAACCAGCGTATCCGCCGGCTTGAGTTCAGATCCAAGCAATCCGCCCCCTACGAGGGGGCGGATCCCTAACCGGTGATTGCCACCTGAACATCGTCGCCCACGACCCGGACCTTGTAGACCTCGATCGGCGTCACGACCGGAAAGGAGGTCGGCTGGCCGGTGCGGATGTCGAAGGCGCCGCCGTGCAGCGGGCACTCAATCTCGTCGCCGTCAATCTCACCGTCCGAGAGCGAGGCGTCCTGGTGGGTGCAGACATCGTTGAGCGCGTGAAACTCGCCGTCGAGGTTTATCAAGCAGACCGGCTCATCGCCCACTTCGACGTACATCATCTCACCGGGTCCAATATCGGTGGTCTTTGCAACGGTCTCGTATTTCAGGTCAATGTCGGTCATCAGGCGAGACCCTTTCCTCGGTCCGGCTCCAGGAGACGATAAGGTGGTATGGGTGTTCTCTTTGTTCGAGCGCCGTAGCGCACGCCGACCGTCAGACCCACAGCGATCCTAGAGGTCGTCCTCCGTCTGGTCTACGCCGTAGATGCCGGCTTTGAGGACCTTGAGTCCGAGCAGCGCACACTTGAGGCGCGCCGGGCTGACGGGGATGCCAAGTTCCTCCAGCAGGTCGTCTTTGGTCAGCGCCTTGACGTCATCCAGGGATTTCCCCTCGACCATCTCTGTCAAAATGGACGCCGAGGCTTGGCTCACCGCGCAACCCCGGCCGGAGAAGCGAATCGCCGCCACGTGATTGTCGGCAACCTGCAGATCGATTCGGACCTCATCACCGCAGAGCGGGTTGGTGTCCTCGTAGGAGTAGTCTGCCGGGTCCAACGTGCCCTTGTTCCGCGGGTTGCGGTAGTGGTCCAGGATGATCTCACGGTACAAACTATCAACCATACGAGCCATCTGCTTTCAGCGATGTACCGTCAACTCGGGCCTTGGAGCCTCAGACCTCAGCGAAGGTCGGGGGCTCCAAGG
>JAUJMG010000087.1:3016-13036 GCA_030446955.1 Thermomicrobiales bacterium | reverse complement strand
TTCCGGCCCGGGGAGGCGAAGAACACCTACGGCACTGGCAGCTTCCTGCTCTTGCACACAGGGAACGAGGCGCAGTCGTCCTCCCACCAGCTGCTGACGACGATTGCGTCAGGGATCGGGGGTCGGATTGAGTACGCCTTGGAGGGGGCGATCTTCGTGACCGGTGCCGCCGTCCAATGGCTGCGCGATGGCCTCGGAATCATTCGGGAGGCGGCCGACGTTGAGGCTCTGGCAGCCTCGGTCCCGAACAGCGGGAGCGTCGTCTTCGTTCCGGCGCTGGCCGGACTTGGCGCTCCGCATTGGGATCAGAGCGCCCGCGGCACGTTGCTCGGGATCACTCGTGGAACCACCGCTGCCCACATCGCCCGCGCCACACTGGAAGCGATCGCCCTCCAGGTGAAGGAGGTGCTGGACGCGATGGAGGCTGATTCTGGGGTGGCCCTCGCCGAGTTGCGCGTTGACGGCGGAGCGGCGGCCAACGACCTCCTCCTCCAGATCCAGGCCGACATCCTCGACGTGCCCGTCGTCCGACCTCGTGTCGTTGAAACCACCGCGCTCGGCGCCGCCGCCCTCGCCGGTCTCGCTGTTGGTATCTGGAAAGACCGCGACGAGCTCCGCGCCACCTGGCAAGAGGACTGCCGCTTCGAGCCTCGCCTGGCTGCCTCTGAGCGTGACCGCCTTGTGGCAGCCTGGCGATCCGGGGTCGAGCGATCGCAGCGGTGGGCCACCGACGAGGTCGGGTAGCCCGCTCCGCCATCGTGACCCGAGGACCTGTCCCTGTACGACTTCGTTCGCGACCCTCATGCGCCCCATCATACCGATTGGTTCGAGGCGCTGTTATGCGAGATTCGGTAGCCAGTCGCCGTGCGCTGCGATCAGATCGTCGACGAGAGACCAGATCTGACCAAGATCCAACTCGGCGGCTGTGTGCGGGTCCAGCATCGCGGCGTGGTAGACATATTCCCGTTTGCCGGAGAGGATGGCTTCCACAGTAAGCGCTTGGACGTTGATGTTGGTCTGCATGAGTGCCGCGAGTTGGGGCGGCAGCGCCCCGACCTTCGTCGGCTGGATGCCGTTGCGGTCGACCAGACAGGGCACTTCCACGCAGCACCCCTCCGGCAAATTGTCGATAAGGCCGTCGTTGATGACGTTTCCATAGACGACCCGCGGTGTGCCGGTTTCCATGCTGTGGATGATCAGCGTGCCGTACTCTCCGGAGTGCCCGTCAAGCTTTCGCTGCCGCTCCACGAGTCGCTCCTGACGCATGGTCTCCGCGCCAATTGGGTCTACCCGCGCGGCAGCCGTCAGCCGGCGTTCCCACATGCCGGGGAGTGTGGCGCGGCGGCTGGCTTCGTAGCGGGCTTCGTCGTCGGGGTCGATGGAGGTCAGGGCGGCCCGCATTTCGTCCCACTCAGCGATTTGCTCCTCGCAGCGGGCGGGATACTCATCGAGGGGGATGTTGAACGTCTCGATCAGGTCCGGCCGATCCCGCTTGATGAACCAGGGGACGTACTCGGCGAAGTGCTCGCTCGATTCGGTCACGAAGTAGCCGAGCCGCCGCAGCATCTCGAACCGCACCCGGTCAGGGGCGGGAGTTCGCCCCTCCGAGAGAACCTGGAGCAGGTCCGGATAGAGGTCCCGGCCGGCGTGCTCGAAGCGCAGGTAGAACGCCATGTGATTGATGCCGGCGCACAGATAATCGATCTCCTCCACGGGCAAGTCCAGAGCGCGGCCTAGCTCGGCGGCGGTGCCTTGGACGCTGTGGCAGAGGCCTACCGTCTTGATGGACGTCGCTCTCCCCATCACCCAGCTCAGCATGGCCATTGGGTTGGTGTAGTTCATAAAGAGGACATCGGGGCAGCAGGCCTCCATGTCCCGAGCCATCTCCAGCATCACTGGGGCGGTGCGCAAGGCGCGCATGATCCCGCCGATGCCGAGCGTGTCCCCGATCGTCTGACGCAGCCCATACCGCTTGGGGATTTCAAAGTCGGTCACCGTCGCCGGCGCGTAGCCGCCAACCTGGATCATGTTGATCGCATAGTCGGCCCCATCGAGCGCCCGCCGCCGATCAGTTGTTGCCTCGATCGTCGCCCCGGCACCAACCTCTTCGATAACGCGGCGAGCCACATGCTCCGTCGCCGCAAGCCGATCCGAGTCGATGTCCATCAGGGCAATGGTGGACTCGTGAAGTTCCGGAAAGGTGAACAGATCCCGCAGGAGCACTCGGGCAAAGACTGTGCTGCCTGCACCGATAAATGCGATCTTAGGTCCACGCTGTGCCATCAGATGAAAATCACCTCTCTCATTGAATTCGATGGACGTGACTAGTGACCGGCGCCGCCCTAAGAGCGGCTGTCTGTCCCTGATGCGAAGGTAATCTCCTCCCTCCCCTGGTTCGATACGGAGGAGCTAAGAGACCGCGGCCTACGCCCCTCGCCGTTCGAACGCCACCGGTGCTGGCAGGGAGCCGCTGGGCAGGCTCGCCGATTCTTCATTAGCGTTCACCCAGGTGTCGATGCCGCCCCGATGCGCGACCCACACGCCATCCGGTAGCGGCGTCGTAATGATACCGAGTTCCGCGCAGAGCCCCGTCACAACCTCGGTCATCTGGGACCGGCTCCATGCGCCGATCGTCGTCGCGTTGCCGTACCGAACAACGGCGGCATGGCCGCCAAGCAGGCCGTGGAGCGGTCCCGGCTGGCCGTCCTCGTGGACAGGGCGTGTGGGAGTCCGGTGGCCCATGCGGTGTCCGAAGACGAGGTGGGCGAGTTGGGCCTCCGCCCTGAGGTGCCGGGCCCGGCGCTCGTCCATAAGCCGCAGGGCTGGGGCGACAACCAAGCGATAGCCTGACAGGCCGGCGTCGGGGTGAACCACGTTAACCTTCAGGTCGAGCGCACGCAGGGCGGAGTTGAAGAGCAGGGTCTGAGGCCAGTAGGTGCCTCGCGCGCTGGAGGACTGCTCGTCGTAGGCCCACAGGTTCTCGTAGTTGTGGAGGAGCGCGACTTGGGCGTCGACAGCGTTTGGATGACCTGCGAGTTCCAGCACCGCGATCTCCTCCTTGCCCCGATTAAGGCTTTCGTCGTGACGGAGGATGCAGCAGTGCATGAGGTCCGGCGCCACGGTGGCCGCCCGCCAGCGGAAGTAGCTCACCAAGGCCCCGCCGTGGGCGTATGCTTCCGCCGTCCAAAGTGCGACCGCCCCGTCCGCCGGCCAGGGGTTGGAGGGCACCCACGACCGAAAGGTCGGTCGTCAGCCTCCGTTCCCATCCTGAGATCTCCGCCGTCTCGTCGTTGATCCAAGAGTCGTGTCCGCGTCCTAAAGGAGTGAAGACGGCCTGTTTGCCACCCTTACCCGGATCGCAATGCCGCCTCCTTCGGACAGGCATGAGGAAAGCAGTTGTGCGACAGCACAGTAGAGTGAGGCCGGGTGACGTACACTTTCATCCTGCCGACGGAAGGGTGCGGCGGCGGCGGAACTGGACGCATTAGAGGATAGGATCATATGGCGGCGCGGGAGAGGCCGGTTTCGAGCACTATCGGTGAGGCCCCATTTGACCTCATCGTGGTGGGCGCGGGGGTCAACGGTGCTGGCATCGCGCGGGATGCGGCGATGCGTGGCTTGCGAACCTTGCTTCTCGACAAAGGGGATCTCGCCAGCGGCACCACCAGTTGGTCCAGTCGCCTCATCCACGGCGGGCTGCGCTATCTGGAGCACCGCGAAGTCGGCCTGGTCCGCGAGTCGCTGCGCGAACGTGAGCGGCTCCTGCGCATGGCTCCGCACCTCGTCCAGCCGCTGCCGCTGCTGATTCCCATCTACAAAGGTGACAAGCGGGGCCCGTGGCTGATCCGGGCCGGCATGCTCGCCTACGACCTGCTCTCCTACGACAAGTCGCTCGACCGCCACCGGATGCTCTCCCGGGAGGAGGCACTCAAGCGGGCCCCCGGTCTGGACCCGTCCGGGCTGCAGGGGGCGGCCGTTTACTACGATGCCCAGGTCGAATACGCTGAGCGCCTCGCGGTCGAGAACGCGCTTGCCGCTCGTGAGCAGGGCGCGTCGGTGCTGACCTACGCCCGGGTCGACCGCCTCCTCTTGGAGGCGGAGTCGGGAAGTGACAGCACGAGCGTGAAGGGGGTCACCTTCACAGACCTGCTGGACGGAGGGACCTATCAGGCGCACGCGGCGGTCACCCTCAACGTCGCCGGTCCTTGGGTGGACGAGGTGCTGGCGGAGCTGAATGGCAAGGCTAATCGCATGATCGGCGGTACCAAGGGCAGCCATATCGTGGTAGACCCGTTCCCGGGTGCGCCTCAAGATGCTCTCTACGTGGAGGCTCGGGTGGATGGTCGGCCCTTCTTCATCATCCCCTGGAATGGCCAGGTCCTCATCGGAACCACGGATTCTCGCTATACCGGCGATCTGGACCAGGTGGAGGCTGACGAAGCGGAGATTGCGTATCTCATCGCGGAGACCAACCGTGTGCTGCCGAAGGCGGGGCTCACCCGTGACTCGGTCCGGTTCACCTACTCCGGCGTCCGGCCGCTGCCTTACCAAGAGGATGGCCGGGAAGGAGGGATCACCCGCCGTCATATCGTCTACGACCATGCGAGGGGCCGGGAAAAGGTGCAGGGTCTCCTGTCGATCGTCGGTGGCAAGCTGACCACCTACCGCAATCTGGCCGAGCACGCTGTCGACATGGTCTTCCGGAAGCTCGACCGGCCTGTGCCGCCGTGCACCACCGCGCAAGTGCCTTTACCGGGTGCCCGGCTGGATGGAGAGGACTTCCAAGCCTTCCGCACGCGGTTCGCTGCGGAGAGCGGGCTACCCGGACGAACCGTGGACCACCTGCTGCGGGTCTATGGGGCGCGGACCTCGGCGGTGCTGGCGCTCGCTGGGGCCGAGACAGGCCTCCGCGAGCCGTTCAGCGTGGAGACCGGAGCCATTGGCGCCGAGGTGGTGCTGGCATTCCGCGACGAGATGGCCGAGACACTTGCCGATACCCTCCTTCGGCGAACGATGGTTGGCATGGGACCGACCGTGGGCCTCGGCGCCGATGTAGCTGCGGCGCGCATCGGGGAGCAGCATCTGGGTTGGGATGCTGATCGCGCCGCCCGCGAGATCGCGGCATACCGAGCCTACGTCGAAAGGTACACCCCTCGCCCGCTGCAGCCGGCATAGCCGCTGCTCTTCCCACAACGGTTAAGGGGCGTTGATAGCTTCTGCGTTCTGCAAGGAGCAGTCGTCAGAGTCCGGATCCCGCGCTTGAACACACCTGCGGAACCGAATGTTTCCTTCCCCATCTTGATGACCCGGATCGTGTCCGGGCGTCTCCGCGCATGCCGTCAGACCGCCCTACGACGGGGCATGATCCGGGCGATCGGGATATGAGCGAGTATTTAAACTGGAAGGAGGAACCGCGTGCTGTTGGCGGAGCTGCGGGAGCAGGTGGTCCGGGTTGGGATGAATGCTCTGGAGCTTGGCATCGTGCACGGGACGGCCGGCAACATGAGCATCCGCGACGCGGAATCCGGGTTGATCGCGATCTCTCCCAGCGGGATGCCCTATGCAGCGGTAACCGCTGAAGACGTGGTTGTCCTCGACGATCAGGGGAAGATTCAGGACAGTTGTCGCAAACCGAGCAGCGAAACCCCGCTCCACACGATGATTTATCGGCAGCGGCCCCATGTTGGCGCCATTGTCCACACGCACTCCCACTTCTCGACGGTGGTCAGTACGATCCGGGATGCGCTGCCGCCCATCCTCACGGAAATCACGCTGGTCCTCGGCGCGGGCGTGCCTGTCACGCGTTACGGCTTAACCGGCACGTCGGATTTGGGTGAGAGCGTGTTGGAAGTACTCGATCACCGTGGCCTCGCCGTGATCCTGCGTAATCACGGCCTGATCGCGTTCGGTAAGGATTTCGCCGAGGCGCTCATGGTGGCGGAGATTGTCGAGGAAGCTGCAAAGGTTTATGTGCATGCTCTCGCGGCGAACGGTGGGCGGGAGCCGTACCTCGTCCCGGAAGACCTCATCCCCGAGATGAGGGAGCGCTTCCTGGCCTCCTACGGTCAGCCGACGGCACGTAGTGGCGGCCCAGACGGTGAATCCTGCCGGCGTCATACCGGGAAGTTTCCGTGGCTTCCTATCTGACGTCTGACCAGCGAGGATGCCACCGATCGCCCATCAATCCCGGTAACCGCTGGCCTCACCCCGAGCCGCCAGAGCCGCCTCAAGCACCCGCTCGAATCCCTCGACTTGCCAGGCGGCACGGCCGACGAAGAGCCCATCGATCTCCTCCAGGGTGACGAAGTCGCCGCAGTTCTCCGGGGCGACGCTGCCGCCATAGAGGATGGGAACGCTTCCTCCTGCTTCTCCAAACTGCTCACCGAGCGCGCGCCGAAGCGGAACCACCGTCTCCATCACATCCTCGGGCCGCGCCGGTGTGCCACCAGCGCCGATGGACCAGACCGGCTCGTAGCCGATCAGGAGTCGGGATAGAGCGTCCGCACCTACAGTGTGGAGGGCGATCTTGAGTTGCCGGATCACCGTCTCCGGCCCCACACCGAATGCCTTCTCCTCGGCCGTCTCTCCGACGCAAAGCAGCACCCGCAACCCAGCGTCCAGTGCCGCCGGCACCTTCTTCGCGAGTGCCTCGTCCGTCTCACCGAAGTGGCCTCGTCGTTCCGCATGGCCAAGAAGCACAAAATCCACGCCGATCGACGTCAACATCCGAACCGAGATTTCCCCGGTGTAGGCGCCCTCACCTGCCCAGTGAACGTTCTGTGCCCCGATCCAGACCCGCGACGTTAGCCCCGAGTGTTCCCGTGCGGCGATGGCCGCGGGCAAGGAGGTGAATGGCGGGATCACGAAGAGCCGGACCCTGTCGGGAACACGGTCTACCCTGGGCGCAAGTTCAGCGAGAAACCGGGCTGTCTCCTCGGGCGTCTGATGCATCTTGAAGTTGGTGCCGAAGTGGAGCGGCCGGTTATCCCTGGCGAGTCGTTGCAACCTTCGTCCCCCGTCTTTGTCTCGAACAGACACCAAAGCGCTTCATTGTCTCAGAACCGCTTGCCGATCCATCTGTTGACCCCTGGCGGTGCTCACCGTGTGGGGTCTCAGGACGGATGCGGGTCGGCGTCTGAGCAGACCCACCGGCTGCGCGGCGAATTTCCTTCCAGACCCGTTCCGAACCTCACATTGAGCGAGCGTTATTGGGAGAGAGGCAGTGAGCATAACCGCCATCTCGGGTCGTTTCGCGACGACTATGGTTTGTGACCAACTTCACTTGCCCCCTTTACACGCTCAGTCAGGGTAATAACAGAAGCAGGATCATACTCCGCAGAAATCCCTTTGTCCCTGGACCCGGAATCCCGTTGCAATCTGTTCCTACAGCCCCGTGCCCTGACCTCATTGACCGGGTGCGGTCCACCTGGCGCTGTCCAAAATGCCGCGGCGGGACATGCTCCAGGGACGCTACACGATCACCACTCACCGCTGCTTCTCGGTGGAACACTTGCTGCGCTGAAGCGAGAGCGTGACGCTGGCCCACCATGTCAAGCGGTGGTTGGGACCCCGGTTGGAGCGTTCAACGTTCAAAGCGTCTCGTCTCAAAGCTTCGAGTGAGCGCAGCGACGACGCTGACGATGTGGAAGGAGCACCACCGTGGAGAACGACGACGCTCATCCGTCCCAGGAAGAGCAGCCATCAGCGATGTCCCCGGGTGATGGAATGGACCCAAATGCGATCGCGCAGCCGCCTGGGCGGGCCGCTCGCGATCCAGGTGAAGGGCCGGGCCTCTCCGGGGGCAGCGCAGCGGCCGAGGGTGATGATGTGGCCGAAGAAGAGATCGGCGGCGGAGACTGACCGGCTGGCGCTTTCTTGCCGCGTTCGATAGCGGGCGGGACAGGAACGTCCGCATGAAAACCGCCGTCAGCGGTTGCCAGTAGGTATTAACACTGATACGATAGTTAGTGGCTACTACCTATTCTGCGCCGCTCTTGGTGGTGCGGCTTGTTGGCGCATCGGGTCTGCCCCGTAAGCTGCTCGGTGCTGCGCTAGAGAGGATGGATGCCGTTCATGCGAGCCCCGACCGGTCTGGAGACGACGACGCTGCGGCCGAGCCAGGTGATCGCGGAGGCCCTCGTCGGGCGGCATAGCCCCAGCCAGATCACCTCCCGGGCCGCCAAGCTCGGCCTGCCCCGCCCCCTGACTCGTGCCATGGTCATTGCCTGCTGCGCCACCGCGGTTGATACCTCGACGACCCCTCGGCGTCGCGCCATCGCTGCCACGTAGGCAGGCAACTGAGGTTCGACCGTCGGATTCACCCATTCTTGCCATCGGGTTTCCCACACAGGCGCTTGTTGTGTCGAGAATTGATCGCCGGATGTAGCGGGCTGCTGACGCCCGAGTGCAAGGCATGTTATAGTCTGCGGGTTCTGCGGCCTGCGGCTGGCGTTGTGGTGCGTGGGCTTTGATTGTTCCGGTGGCCAAGCTGCCGCTGAATCGTGACCAACCTGACATCAACCGCCTCGGTGCCCGGATGGGAGGAGCCTCCGGGGCGGAGTACCAATGAGCGAGAGGGGTACGCACACGTGATCAAGCTTCGACTTCGGCGGATGGGGGCCAAGAAGCGACCGAGCTACCGGATTGTGGCTGCGGAAAGCCGGTTCCCCCGGGATGGCCGCTTCATTGAGGCGATCGGGTTCTACGATCCCCTCACCGAGCCCGCCACGATCACCTTGAAGGAAGACCGGATCCGTCACTGGCTAAGCAATGGGGCTCAGCCGACGGACACTGTCCGGGATATTCTCCGCCGACACGGCCTTGTGGCCGATCCACGTGCCACTGAAGGCGATACCACCGGTGATGCGGCCACGGCCAGCACTGCTGTCTAAGGATTGTTCAGCGATCGGTCTCGATCTGGGTCTGTATAAGACAACGGGTAGAGACCGGAGACAAGGGGGGTGGACGCACCGAGTCTACCCCCTTCGTCGTTTCTCACCATTGAGCCGGTCAACGCGCTGATGAGGGCGCGAACGGGGTGACGATGACGGACACGCCCAGGGACGACGTCAATCTTGTGGACACCGACCAGGATCCATTGGAGACTGACGCCCACGAATCTGAGGCAAGTGAGGACGCTGGCGGGGCGACCGACAATGCCCGGGAGGATCTGCGGGAGTTAGTGGCTTACCTGGCGACCAACCTCATTGACGCACCGGAAGACGTTCGTGTGTCGGTCGAGCGACGCGGATCGGCGGTTCACCTTCGACTCCAGGTCCCGGAGGAGGAACTCGGCAAGGTCATTGGCCGCCAGGGTCGAATTGCCCGGGCAATGCGGACCGCGGTGATGATCGCTGGGGCACGTCACGATGTTCGGGCTTCCCTTGACATCGAAGGGTAGACCACTCGATCCACAGGGTCGCTCGCCGGAAGCCCAGGTCAACCGTCGACGCCGGGCAGCTAAGCCAAGCCTTTCGGATCAACCGAGAGGCACGGCCGAGATGGCGGACGGCGCTGTGGCTCGTGTCTCCCCGCAGGAGGCTAGTCCCGAGAGGCGCTCAAGTCCAGGCGAGCCCCCCCGACGGGAGACGAGTGTAGCTGGCTCCGCCTCATCAGGCGGGGGGCCGGCAGCTGAGACGCCCCCCCGGTCCCGATCGAACAGGGGCCGAGCCGAGGCGCGGGCGAAGCGGGTGCTGCGTCCATCACGTGGGCAGCGTCTCATTGACAGCGCCGGGCCGGATCCCGCCACCCCGCTCGAGCAGGTTCGCCTGGCGCTGGGGGCGCTGGTTGGCGTTCACGGCCTCCAAGGCGAACTCAAGTTGCGTTTGTTCACGGATGACCCCGAGCATCTCACCACGTTGAAGCACGTCTACGTTGGTGACGAGCCAGAGCCGCGTCGGCTCCTTGGAGTCCGGTTCCACGGTGGTCAGGCCCTGCTCCGCCTTCAAGGAGTCGCGACCCCCGAGCAGGGGATGGCGCTGCGGGGTCGAACCATCCGCATCGCGGGGACCGACGCCCGCC
>JAUJMG010000087.1:0-2916 GCA_030446955.1 Thermomicrobiales bacterium | reverse complement strand
CCGTTCGGCCGTTTCGTGCCTGGGGTGCGTGATGCTGCGGACGGGCTGGCATGGACGGTCACGGTGTGGGCACCTGATCTGTGACCCCGCGAGACCGCCGCGTGACCGTTGCCGGGCTACCCTGACAGGTTGCGGATCCAGGCATCGGCCGCGGTCGCGGTCAGCTCGCCGGCATACAGCGCGTCCCGCTCGGCCCGCTTCTCGGCCATCTCGCCGGCGATCAGCTCGGCCAGGGGCTCGATCACGCGATTGACATCGGGCGTGACGGGCACGGCCAGGACGTCGGACGGGCGGCGGGTGTGGCCGTCGGGGTAGGCGGCGCGGGTCAGCTTGAGGGCTAGCTCAGGGGCGGGGTCGATCAAGCGACCGATCACCTGCTCCCAAATCTCCGACGGATAGGCGGCGATCACGGTGTCGCGGTGACGCATGGGTGCGGCCTCCTGGTCGGGGAAGGCCGCCAGGGAACGCCGGCGGCCTGGTCGATCCGTCTAGGTGTGCCGGGCGATGGTACCGAAGCGCCAGCCTTTCCGCTCGGCGTGGCGTTGGAGCTGCCCCAAGTGGAGGCACATCTCGGCATAGGTGTAGCCCTTGCAATTGCGAAAGTTCAGCGAGCGCTCTCCGCGGCGGGTCTCCTGGAGATGGATGGCCTCAGTGGTCGCTGTGAGCCAGCTCTCCCTCGGCTTCGCCTGCTCGACCAAGTGCTGCTGCCTCTTGGTCGGGTCCCATCTGTTCCACCACCCGCAGGAGGAGTGTGGCGGCCCTCTTGCCCACTTCTTCGGTCGGGAAGTCGGCAAACGCGTTGAGGTCACTCACGGCGTGAAACTCATTGTTGGAAATGTCCTTGATCGTCAAGAATGGGACCTGGTGAAGGGTGCAGACCTGGGCGATCGCCGCTGCTTCCATATCCTCGCAGAGCGTGCGGTGCTGGGCGTGCAACGCGTCCAAACGTGCCTGGGCCTGGGTCCAGACATCGGCGGAACCAACAGCCCCAATGTGCACCTTCGGGTCTCGATAAGGAACAGTCTCCGGCCAGCCAAGTGAACGGGGCCATGGCTCGGGTGTCCAACTCGCGGAGGCCGTCCGTGCCAACGACAGGAGGGCCGGATCGGATGGCAGGTGCGTCGGAGCAAACGCCTCTCCCGCTACCTCGACGTGCATCCCCTTATGCACCTCCTCGCCAGAGGGCAGGATATGCAACGCGGCATGGTGGACACTGCGCTCCCCGATCACGACATCCCCCTGAAGGACATCCCGTCGGTGGGCGCCCGAGCAGCCGAAGTTGAGCACCGCACTGGGCTGATGGATGGCGATGAGATGCTCAGTGGCGGCGGCGGCGTTGACCATCCCCATTCCCGATCGCACCACCACGAGCGACATCCCGGCGACGGTCGCGTGCCGATCCAGCCACGGACCGTTCCGCTCCTCTCTATCGATCTGGACCCGCTCCAGCAAATGCCGCAGCTCCGCATCCATCGCCACCACCACGCCTATCGGACGGTGACGGGGCGATACGCGTGGCGTGGCGGGTGAATCAGCTTGGCCCACCAAGGCGCACCCCTCTTTCTCTAAACCCCGTTTCGTGCCTCGTTTCTTGATGCAGTCGATCGCCGCTCGTGGCCCTTCCTTCAGGCTAGGAGTGCCACGGCGATGCTGGTCCCGAGGATGGCTAAAACGACGAGCGAGAGCCCGGCGTAGAGACTGTCCCTGAGCCGCAGAAAGCCAATCGCGACGACCAATGTGGTGACAACCGGGGTGGCGATCATGGCCACGATGGCCAAATC
The DNA here is from genome assembly GCA_030446955.1 of Thermomicrobiales bacterium. Taxonomy (GTDB): domain Bacteria; phylum Chloroflexota; class Chloroflexia; order Thermomicrobiales; family UBA6265; genus LC2-1. Next base: position 1,135 of record JAUJMG010000087.1, on the reverse strand, counting down.
GACGATTCGTCGGGCCTCCCCTTCCAGAAGCCCCGAGACGACCTCGGGCAGCGGCTCGGCCCGTCTTGCCAGTGGTTCCTGCCGTACCAGCGCGACCGTGATGCCGATGATCAGCAGGCTGGCCGCCACTCGGAACCCCCAGGTGAGGACCGACCCGGCCGCCTGGTAGATGGGTAACAGCTCCACTGTCCTCGCGTCGAAATCTGCCGGCTCCTTGCCAATAAAGGATCCGGGTTCGATCGATTCCGTGCCAGGGCTGGCCTCGTCGCGAGGCGTGGACGGCGCGCTCACTGCTGACCCGGCAGGGTAATCCCGGCCGCCCTCAGCAGGAGCGAGCCGCCGAGATAGAGCAGGATCAGCACGAATAGCAGAACCAAATTTTGGGTCCGGATGCGCCGCGTCAGGCGGGACCCAAGTTGGGAGCCAACGAAGACCCCAATCATCGCGGGAACCACGACAGTGGGATCGATCTTGCCCTGAGCGTAAAAGACGGACGCGGTGGCCACGGCTGTGATCCCGACCATGAACGCGCTCGTTCCCGCGGCCGCCTTAACTGGCACCCGCATCAAGAGGTTCATCGCCGGCACTTGGATCACGCCTCCGCCGACGCCGAGCATTCCGGAAAGCATCCCCGCCAATCCGCTCACCCCCAGGCCGAGGGGAACCCGCTGTGGCGCGTAGCGCACGGGCGCAGCAGGATCCTTCGCGGCCGGGTCGCGATAGACCGCACCGAGCCGAAGCCGGTCGTCATCGACAGGTTCCCCAACCGTCGCTGCCTGCCGACGCACCGCCATCGAGACCGCCGCGTAGACGAGGACGCCGCCGAAGATCACGTTCACCACTCGGGGATTGGCGTAGACCCCAATGACCGCGCCAGCGGTGGCACCGGCGGCAGTCGCCACCTGGAGCAGCATCGCCAAGCGCAGATTGGTAAACCGGCTGCGTAAATGGACGCTCGATCCCACGACGGAGTTCGTGACGACCGCTATGGCACTGGCGCCGATGGCGATCTTCTGGTCCACGGCGAAGAAAAGCGTGAAGATCGGAACAAGAAAGACGCCGCCCCCCAAGCCCAGCATCGACCCGAGGATCGCCGCCCCCGCCGAGACCACCCCTAACTCGACGGCCCGCACAA
>JAUJMG010000447.1 GCA_030446955.1 Thermomicrobiales bacterium | reverse complement strand
TTCGTCTTCTCGAACCAGTCCAGGCAGGCCTGGTAGCGCGCCTTCGCGCCGTCAGGCGTCGCCAGGGTCCGGCCGCCGATCTCGAAGACGCCAGTTGGGACGAAGCTTTGGTCGGCGAACGAGCGCAGGGTGCGCACGACGAGCGCCGCGTCGCTGCGCGTGACCAAGTTCAGCCACGGCACGCTGAAGCGGGCGGCGGCGGTATCCGTGTACGCGGCCAGGCGCTGGTTGTAGACCAGATCGTCCATCGCGGCCAGCATCTCCCATGGGTTTGAAAGACCGCCGATGCTGGCGTAGGAGGCAATGTAGCCAGGCTCAAAGTGCCAGTAGTCGACGTAGACCTCGAACCGGTCGTCCTCTAGCAGGCGGAAGCCCTTGAAGGTCTCCAGGTACGGGCGCTGGGTGACACCCAGGACGGTCTCGATCTGGACCTTCTGCTCGTCATAGGCCTGCTCGAAGCTCTGCGCCACGCCATAGATGAGGTCCGCCGGCTCGATCTGGACCCCGTGGTGGAACGGCGCCTGGAAATACTTGGAGTAATCGAACGTGACCTTGCTGGTTGCGGTCGTGCCCCCACCGACGGGCTTCCAGGTATCGGCGGCGGGGTCCCAGAGCACCGCGTCCTCAGGTAGCGGTAGGGTCCCCGTTGGACCTCCTGTCTCAACGTCGAAGTCGGCCCGGAAGGGGATCGGCAGCCCCGTGAACGGGTGGTTGACGATGGTGGGGTCGGTCATGTTGCGGACGATGTCGGTGCTGTAGACATCGCCGAATCCGCCGATCGGGTTCCAAGTGGTGCGCTCGGTTGAGACCCATAGGTGACCGACCCGGATCTCGTCTGAACCCTCCACGTGGGCTTCGCGTAACGTGAACAAGGACCTCGGTCCGCCGGCCAGGTCCTCCGTCACGTCCTGCAGCTCGATGCGAGCCGGGAAGGCCTGCAGCGCCGTGACCAGCCAGACCCGGATGGACTCGGCGAGCGCGAGCTGGGTCGCCTGCCGGAACAGGTCGTCACGCTCCTGCTGGCTGGCGAACTTGCCCTGCGAGAGCCGCTTGGAAAGGTCGTCCAGTTCCTCCTGCTCGTACTGCCAGTAGCCGACCTCCTGCCACCCAGGCATGTTGCCCAGCCAGGGCGCCGCGTAGGCGCTTGGCAGGGTGTCCTGGTAGCGGGCAACCGAGGATCGCCCCCAGCCCTCGGTGTAGATGTGCCATTGAAAGGTGACCGGGTCGGAAGCGTAGACCGCGAGGGTGGCGGGACCAAAGGGTTGGTAGACCGGCTGCGTCTGGAACCCGACCCCCTCCAGGGCCGCCCGGACCAGGTCGCCGACATCGCGCCGCTCGTCCTCGACCCGCGTGACGATCTTGATCTGGATCGGCCGCCCGCCGAAAGACCAGACGTTGTTCTCCAGCGTCGCCCCGGCGCCCGTCATTGCCGTGGTGATGGTCTGCTTGGCGAACTCGGCGTCGTAGGCGAGGTTCGCCGCTCGGATGGTGTCAAAGACGGTCAGCTCGTCGTAGTCGAGCGGGCTGACGTAGGAGTACATCGGGACGGCGCGTCCCTGGTAGATGTCGTTGGCGATGAAGTTTCGGTCCACCAGGAACTGCATCGCGACCCGGACCTCGCGGATCGAGAAGGGGTTGAGCCCACCCGTCGGGTCCGGCGCCGGGTTGAGCAGCAAGGAGATCGTCGAGGCGGGCGCGTTGATCAGCCGGACGCCGGGCGCGCCCTCCTCCAACTGCTTCGCGGCCGGTGTCTTGAGGCCGAACAGGTAGATGTCCATGGCGTCGTTCTGGATCTCCAGCGGCGCCTGGTCCACGTTGAACGAGGAGAAGAGCAATCGATCGGCGGCGGGGCCGCGTACCGCCCCTGCCCCGCCGGTTCCGCCTTCCGGCGTTCCTTGCGCCAGCACGGCGGCCGGGTGGCGGGCGAGCGCGGCGGCGAGCGGCGCCGAGACGCCGAGTCGGGCCGCGAGGCCGACGAAGCGGCGCCGCGACAGCCGCCCGGCGGCGACTTCCTCGAGCAGCGAGCGAAGGTCAGCCATGAGTCGTCTCCTTCGGGGGTGGGTGGGATCGTTTGGATGCTCCGGACGGTAGCACATCGGCGCGTTGAGCTGCGACGTGGCCGGCGTCCGTTCGGGCGCTCGTCGGTCCCGTGCTGGGCACGTCGAGAGGAGCCTGTCCGGTATCGACCGTCGAAGTCGTTGCTTGGGGCCGGCGTGAGGCCGGGGAGCAGACGCTATGTCGCGCCCAGTTGTTCCCATTCGTACGCTCCTCCCCAGGCAAGTTCGGGGAGGAGCGCCAGTCGCACGTTAGATCGCCCGCCGCTGTCGCCACGCCCGTGCTCCGAATCCGACTGCGGCAAGCCCCACGGCGAGCGCGCCGAGTTCCCCATCCGGTAGGCGGGTCGTGCGACCGGAGGCGAGGCCGCCCGTCGTCACGCCGATCGATCCAGTCTCATCCGGCGTCGCCGTCGGTGTTGCCGCTGCGGCCGGCGTGCCGCCGCCGAGGAGGCTGCTAGAGCGGGTGGTCGGGCTAGTGGCTGGGGTTGGTCCCGCCGGAGGCGAGGGCAGAGCCGTGCCCGGCGTCGACACCGCTGCAGCGCCAACGCCTGGTTGTAGCGCGGCGATCTGGTCCTCCAGCGCCTCCTGGGAGCGCCGCACCGAGTCAAAGCCGAATTCCGTGTAGAAAGAAGCGCTGGCCGCGTTCCCCGTCTCGTCGAAGGCACTGACATTCTGAGCGCCTTCGCCGGTCAACGGCATGTAGAGGGTTGCCGTGAACTCCCCCTTTTCGTTGGTCCGCTGGGTGGAGATGGCCGCGTCTCCGACGGTGATCGCCACATTGCTGGCAGCCTGGAAGCCGTAGCCCTGCAGGGTCACCTCCCGCCCGGCCGTCCCCGTGGGCGGGTTCAGGACGATCGAGGGAGCCGCGATCGCCGTCTTGCGCGCGAAGCCGATCTGTTGGTTGGCACCGCCAAACTCGCCGAGGCGGGTGTCGGCCCAAACCATGTAGACATCCTCGTCGCTGGCGGCGAGGGAGAAGTAGTCGCCAAGGAAGCGGCCACCGGGGAAGCCCCGCAGCGAGTTGGACGCGAAGTCCGTGACCCGGGTATCGGCGACGGTCAGGTCCTGGTCCGGAATCGTGAAGCCCCAAGTCTCCCCTTGGTCGGTCGATTCCGAGTAGTAGATGTGGTACCGGACCTCGTCTGGGTCGTCCCGCATGTCGCCCCACATCGCGTGGACCGTCCCGTTCGGGGCCACGGCGATGGATGAGAAGAACTGGAGGTGGTCGGTGTCATCGCCGTTGAGGCGCTGCGGCGGTGCCCAGGTCTTGCCCTCGTCCAGGGAGCGCATGAGGTAGACGTCCCCGTCGTCGGTTGGCTTATCCGGGGGCGGAGCGGTGGTAAGGACGTAGACCTCTCCGTTCTGCCCGACCGCGAGCTGCGGGAAGACGGTGCCCCAATAGCGGAAAGAGGCGCTGCGGGAGTTGAAGTGGGGCTCCCGGAAGACCCCGGCCTGGATCGGATCTCCGAAGCTCTGGCCGCCATCCTTGGAGGTCGTGACCATGATCGCGGCCAACCCCTCCTGCACGCCGTCGTTCGTGGTGTCCACGTAGGCGATCACTACGGTACCGTCGGGAAACACCTTGGGCTGCGAGCCCTGAACGGTCCGGTTGGACTCCTCGCCGAGCTGTCCCTCCTCCTGGAGCTCCTGCATCGTCAGGCCGCCGTCGGCTGCGGTGCCGGCCTCCGCCGGGATGGGCTCACCGTCGTCGTTCAC
>JAUJMG010000446.1 GCA_030446955.1 Thermomicrobiales bacterium | reverse complement strand
GTGTAGAGGTAGCCGTCCGGGCCGAACAGGACCAGACCGCCGTTGTGGTTGGAGTAGGGGTCGTCCACACGGAGCACGGTCGAGCCGCTGTCCGGGTCGGCGCGGTCCGGATCGTCGGCCGAGACCGCAAAGCGGGCGCCGACGTTGGCCGCCGGCTCGGTGTAGCCGACATAGAAGAAGCCGTTCTCCTCAAACTGGGGATGGAAAGCAATGCTGAGCAGGCCGCGCTCGTTCCCGCTCGTATCAACCACACCCGTCAGGTCAAGGAACGGCTCCGGCAGCACCTCGCCGTTCTGGACGATATGGACAAGTCCACCTTGCTCGACCACAAAGAGGCGACCGCTGCCGTCCCCCGGATCGGCGACGTAGACCGGCCGGTCAAACCCGCCGACGACCGGCTCGACGTCGAAGGCGAAGGTCGCCGGATCGAATGGCATGGCCTCGTCCGCGTTCTGCGCCGCGCCGCCTCGCGCCGAGCCGAAAACGAACGAGACAGCCAACATCAGCACAAGGGCGACCACCAAGGACACTGCCGGGAACCTCATCGCTCGAGACATACCTGGACCTCTATCTCCTTGGGGGCCGCGCGCCCCGATCATTGCGCCGCCGAATCCAGCCCACCGGTGCCGTTCGTAAGCACGGAGGGAGGCTCGGCCTTCACCACCTGTGGGATTCCCCACCTATTTCAGCCTACGCACGGGAGCACGAACCGGACCTTGAGGCATCGCGGGCCGCTGTTCTACCGGGTAGCGTGCCCAACGGATCACCTGTGGGGAGGCTCTTGGCGCGACCGGCGGCAGGCAGCAGGGTCAGATCATCCATGCCTGTACCGCTAACGTATACTCGCCGGGGCCGCATCCGGCCGCAGACCGTCACGTTCGCCACGCCCGTGCACTATGGGCGTCAGGAGATACATGGACGAGCAGACACCGACGCCGCGCCGTCGACGTCACCCCTTCATCCGCACCGTCCGCGACATTGTCGAAACCCTGCTCTTGGCGGCGATCCTCTACGTCGGCGTGCGCTCCTTCGTGCTCCCCTACCAGGTGGAGGGCGCGAGCATGACCCCGAACCTGCACAACCGGGAACGGCTGCTGGTCAATCGCAGCGCTTACTCCCACTTCGATGCGAACGCGCTCTGGAACCTGCTTCCGGGAGAGGATAGGACGGGCAACTCCGAGGTCTATCCATTCGACCCGCCCCAGCGCGGCGATATCATCGTCTTCACCCCGCCGCAGCAGTCCGACAAGCCCTACATCAAGCGGATCATCGGCCTGCCAGGCGACACCGTGACTTTCACCGCCGGGCACGTCTTTATCAACGGCGAGGCACTGGACGAGGAGTACATCGACGGCCCGATCACCGAGTGCGAGGGCTCCCACTGCGACGTGGGACCGATCCCGGATGACTCCGTCTACGTGCTGGGCGATAACCGCACCAACAGCACCGACTCCCGCCGCTTTGGCCTGGTGACGATGGACAGGATCATCGGCAAGGTCTTCTTCACCAACTGGCCGCTCGACGATATCGGTCCCGTCTCCCAAGCGGATTACCCAGACCAAGGGTAGCTCGACCGCAGGTACCAGACGGGGCCTCGACACGGTTTGACGTGAACCGGTGCTGGTCTCAGGCAGCCTCACGCGAGCGGGCGGCTTGGACAGCGGCGAGGACCTGCTCGGCGGCGGTTTCGCCGGAGCGGATGCAGTCCGGAATGCCCACCCCGCGATAGGCATGCCCCGCGACCAGCAGACCGGGCCTCGCCGCGAGCCTTGCCTCCACTGCAGCGACCCGGTCCAGATGGCCGAGTGTGTACTGTGGCATCCCCTGGGGCCATCGAAAGACCCGGTGCAGCAGGGGTTCCGCGGTGATGCCGAGCATCTGCCGGAACTCTTCGCGCACCAGAGCCAGCAACTCCGCATCGGACCCCGACAGGACCGCCTCCTGCCCCGCCCGACCGACGAACCCCCGAATCAGGACGTGGCCATCCGGAGCCCGATGATGCCACTTGGATGAGGTCCAGGTGCAGGCAAGCACCGGCCGTCCCTCGATCCGTGGCACGACGTACCCATAGCCGTCGAGCGGCCGGGGCAGATCCACCGCTCGATAGGCCACCGAGACCGTCGCGGTCGAGACGTGGGGAATCGCGCGCAGGGCGACCGCCGCACCGGAGTCGAGCCCGTCCAGCAGATCCGCGGCGGCGAACGCCGGCGTCGCAAGGAGCACTCCTGCGGCGGTCAGGATCTGCCCGTCGCCGAGCCGCAGCCGGTAGGCGGAGCCTCCCGGGTCCTGACCGATCTCGGTCACCGCGACGCCCGTGATGAGCCGGCACCCTCGATCCCGCAGGTCGGCCTCCAGCGCCGCCACGAGCGCGTCCATGCCTTCACGAGGCACGAGGAATGGCGGTCGTGTTGGGGCGGCAGGGTCGCGGATGGGTCCGGCGCGTTTCGAGGCTAGCACCCCTTTGATCAGTCCACCGTGGCGCACCTCCCCCATGCGAAGCTGGGGGAGCGTCGCGGCCAGACTGAGCTGGCGGCCATCCCCGGCGTAAATGCCTGCCATCAGGGGCTCGATCAGGCGATCGTAGACCTCACGTCCCAGGCGGCGCTCGATAAAGGCTGCCAACGTCTCATCACGCTCGTCGCGCTTCCTCGGAAGCACGAAGTCCAGCGCCATCCGGGCCTTGCCCAGGGGCGAGATGAGACTGGTTCGCGCCATCGGACCGAGGCGGGAGGGGATCAGCCCGGTCAGTCCCTCCGGGAGGCGCTGAAGCCTACCGGCCTTCATCACGAATGTCCGCCGGTGACGCTCATCCGTGCCCTGAAGTTGGCCCCCGAGACCAAGCTCCTCGCAGAGCCCAATCCCCCGGGGCTTGACGGAGAGAAACGAATCCGGTCCCCCCTCGATGGTGAAGCCATCCACCCGCTCGGTGACGATCTTGCCGCCCAGCCGCTCCTCCCGCTCGATCAGGGTAATCACCGCTTCCGGCGCCAGCAGGGCCAGCCGGCGCGCCGCGGCAAGCCCAGTGATCCCGCCACCGACCACGACGAACCGCGGCGCAGGGTCATCTGTGCGGATCTCATCCCCTTGAAGCCGTGAGGCGCTGGTCATAGAGACGCCGCCTGCTCTGAAGGGCAACATCCCGGCTTCGCGCCCCATTGGGAGACAGCGCCAAGCCGCGTGGCACGGAGATCCATCAGGTCCGGCTGCACATCAGCCCGCTTGGTGGGCCGACGGGAGACCTCCGTCACCCGTTTCACCTTCTCGCTCGCCATCAACCCGTCCGTCGTTCTTCACGAGGGCAACCGACCCGTCGTTCCAGGTCAGCCCTCACGTTCGCATGCACGTATGGTACCGGTCACGGGAGGCACGGGTGCGTGATCGCAAGACGCTAGGCCACTTTTGATCGCGCACCCGTACCCAAGCGGGCGTCAAGGCCGAGAGGTGATGGGGGGTCGACCGGTCGTCTCAGACGGCCGTCCAGCCACCATCAACGGCGAGGGCGTGGCCGGTGACCATCCCAGCGCCCGGACCCGCGAGGTAGACGACCGCCGCGGCGACGTCCTCGGGCGTGGCGAGGCGGCCAAGCGGGATGCGCCGGTAGACATCCTCCTTGAAGGCGGGATCTTCGAACATCGGGCGGGTCAGCGGGGTCTCGACGAAGGTCGGGCAGACACTGTTGACCCGGATGCCGTACTCCGCCCACTCGAACGCCAGCACCCGCGAAAGATTGACGACCCCGGCCTTGCTGGAGCAGTAGGCCGCCCGCTTGACGTACCCCACCA
>JAUJMG010000445.1 GCA_030446955.1 Thermomicrobiales bacterium | reverse complement strand
GAGACAGCACCAGGTCTTCGCTCCGTTCCATGCCGTACCATTTCCTGGTCGCGCCCCACTCAGGGGAGTTTGCTGCGCGTTGTGCGTTTCTTATGAGGAGAGCCTATGTCCACGGTCGCCGCTTTGCCCCGCTGGGACATGTCCGTTGTTTATCCGTCCTTGGATTCTCCGGAGTTCGCCACGGGGTTCGATGCGGTGATTCGCCAGATCGATGATCTGGTGCTGCTGTTCGATGCCCATGGCGTAGAGCATCGAGCGTTGGCTCACCTCGAGGAGGCAACGGTTGGAGCCTTCGAAGAGGTCACCAATCGCTTTAATGGGCTCCTCGAGCAGATCGGAACCCTCAACGCGTACATCACAGCGTTCGTCACCACCGACTCGCGGGACTCCCTCGCCCAGGCGAAGGCCAGCGAGTTGCAACAGCACCGGGTCAAGTTGGCGCAGCTCGACACCCGCTACGCTGCCTGGATCGGGTCGATAGATTTGCCGGCACTGACCGAGCGCTCGGCGTTGGCTCGGGAGCACGCCTTCCCCCTCGAGCAGATCCAGATCCAGGCCCGTCATCTTATGAGCCCGCAGGAGGAAGCGCTGGCGGCCGAGCTTCGTCCGTCTGGCGGGAGCGCCTGGAGCCGTCTCCACGGCGATGTCACTTCCCAGCTCGATGTCCCGCTGGAGGTGGACGGTGACCTGCGCCTCTTGCCGATGAGCGCCGTGCGTAACCTCGCTCACGACCCCGATCGCACCGTCCGTCACCGCGCCTATGACGCCGAACTGGCGGCATGGGAGTGCGCCGCGCTCCCGCTTGCGGCCGCGTTGAACGGCATCAAGGGCGAGGTCAACATCCTTACCGCCCGGCGTGGCTGGACTTCCCCTTTAGATGCGGCACTGTTTGAAAGTCGGATCGATCGCGAGACGCTCGACGCCATGCTTGTCGCAGCGGAGGAAGCTTTCCCCACATTTCGGCGCTATCTTCGAGCTAAGGCGCGCGTTCTTGGCCTGCCCATGCTGGCCTGGTACGACCTCTTCGCCCCTGTCGGAGAGGATGCGGCCGCAGCAAAACGATGGGACTTCGCGACCAGCAGCGACTTCATTATTGATCACTTCGGGGCCTACTCGACGAAGCTGGCCGAGTTCGCCGAGCGTGCCTTCCGGGAGCGGTGGATCGACGCCGAGCCGCGCGCAGGGAAGCGCGACGGGGCTTTTTGCATGTCCCTCCGAGGAGATGAATCTCGTATCCTCGCGAACTACCAATCATCCTACGACGCCGTCAGTACTCTGGCTCATGAACTCGGCCATGGGTACCACAATCTTTGCAAGGCGGGGTTAACGCCCCTACAGCGCGAGACCCCGATGACCCTCGCGGAAACGGCCAGCATCTTTTGCGAGACCATTGTCCGTGAGGCCGCGATGGCGCAAGCCGACGAGCAGGGACAGTTTGCGATTCTGGAGGCTTCGCTCCAGAACTCCTGTCAGGTCGTGGTGGACATCGCGAGCCGGTTTCGATTTGAGGAGCGTCTCTTCGCGGCCCGGCAAGCGCGCAATCTCGCGGTCGATGAGTTGAACGACCTGATGCTGACGGCACAGCAAGAGACGTACGGAGATGGGATGGATGCGGCCGTGCTGCATCCGTACATGTGGGCGGTGAAGGGCCATTACTACAGTCCTTACCGCTCCTTCTACAACTACCCCTACATGTTCGGTCTCCTCTTCGGCCTCGGACTCTACGACCGCTACCGAGAGGATCCCGGCGACTTTCGGCGGGGATATGACGACCTACTTGCCTCGACAGGCCGGGCAGACGCAGCGGCACTCGCGGCTCGCTTTGGCATCGACATCCGAACCCCGGATTTCTGGCGCAGCAGCCTTGATGTCATCCGGATCGATGTCGATCGATTCGAGACGCTGGTGGAGCGGACGATGGCGGCCCGCTAGCCGGCGGGTCGTCAGGCCGGTCTGCCCGATGCTACGCTGTACGCACACATGCTGGTCGAACCAAGTAGTCATGTTGTGCCCTTGTCGGCGCCCCTGCTTTGCCAGCGAGGGGTATTTGGCTCGGTCCGCGGTTGCGCTTCGTCTCGTGCCAAGGCACTGGGGCGGGATCTCCAGGTAAAGGTCAGGACGTCGGGATGAGTCGCCCTCCCTATGTGCGCCCGAGTCGCGGTAACCGCCGGATCGCGCTCATCTTCGTTGCCGTCATCGTCCTGACCTACGCCGCCGCGTTCGCCTCGCGGTTCTTCATTGACAACGACGGTGAGGTCCCGGTGCCGTCACCCATGCCGGCTCCCCCTACCGCTTCCGCGTTGCCCCCCGCCACTCCAGCTCCAGCGACGCCGGTTGCTGGCGCCCTGGTCTCGTGCGATGGCGAGTGTCTCGTGCGCCTCACCGATGACAGCGCGACCCGGGAGGCCCTCGCTGCCCAGGGAGTTATGCCCGTGCTCACCTCTGCCGGCCAACTGTGGGTTGCCGCAGCGGCACCAGTGGTCAACGATCTCAAGGCTGCTGGACGGTCCGTGACGCTGGTCTCTCCGACGGCAGAAACGCTTCCGCTCTACCTCGTGCGCACTCCGGACGGGGTACAGGATGACGCCTTAGTAGGCCAGGCGGGCAAGGTGATCGATCAGGTGGGGAACCAGTACGTGGTTCGCATGGAGGAGGTGCCGCCAATCGTCGATACGTTGACTCAGGCTGGCATCTCAGTCGAGAAGTTCCCGCCGATCCCGCCCCCCGTCCTTGACAAGGGCGCGGATCGGCCCGCCATCGGGGACCTCGCGGCCCTGTCGGAGCAGGTCTCCTCCGAGGAGTTGCAATCCACCATCGTCGCCCTGCAGGGCATGAGCTCGACTGATGGCACCGGTATCGGAACCCGCCACTATACGGCTGAGGGCAACGTGATGGCGGCCGAATACCTCTACCGGCGCTTCGCCGATTACGGCCTGAAGGTTTGGTACGAGGATTTCGTCACCGACGATGGGCTGCTGGCATTGAACGTCGTCGCGGAGTTGCCGGGTACCGACCCAAGCGCGACCTACCTGGTGCTCGGTCACTTCGACACCCTGAATCCGGACGACCTCGCGTCAGCACCGGGAGCCGATGATAACGCCACCGGGGTGGCCGGGATGTTGGAAATCGCGCGAGTCTTGTCCGGATACAAGCTGGTTCACCCGGTGCGGTTCTTTGCCAGCAACGTCGAAGAGGTGGGCCTGCAAGGCGTACAGGCCTTCGCGGCGCGGGCAGCGGACCAGGGCGTGCCCATCGACGGTGCCTACAACTTGGACGCCATTGGCTCCGCCGCTCACGGGACCCAAATCGTTCTCAACACCGATTCAGCAGGGACGTGGCTGCAGGACCTGCTGGTCGAGATGAACGACACCTACGGTCTCGGTCAATCTCTTCTCGTTCGGCAGAACCCGGTTATCGTCGCTGACGACAACTACCTCCGTGACCGCGGGTTTCAGACGGTTCTGGTGGCGCGGGAACTTTATGGTTGGACCAACTGGCACCACACAATCGAGGACACAACCGCGATGGTGGACCTCTACAACGTCCAAGGTGCGACTCAACTCGTCTTACTTGGAGTTGCGTCGCTGGCCGGCATTCCGTGACGGGAACGTCGGCGTCAATGTGCTGTCGTCACCCGTCATCATTCGCCGTGGCCGATCTTCTCAGCGCAGGGGCGCGACGGTGGCCGGTCATTAGCACCCTTGCCCTGACAACGACGTCGATAGCCACTCCAGGCTCGACTCCGCCTCTCATGGACCAAGCGGTTGCGGATCAAGATGCCTA
>JAUJMG010000444.1 GCA_030446955.1 Thermomicrobiales bacterium | reverse complement strand
CGGCGAGATCACCGCGACCGGCTGCTAAGTCGGTCCCCTGAGCGCCGGCGACCGGTGCGATTGATCGGCGGTGACCGGGCGTCCCCAGTCACAGGGCTGGGGACGCCGCCTGCCAGCCCTCGGCAGAGATGCCGAGGGCTGCTTTCCTTTGCGGACAAGGCAAATAACCCGCAAAGAACGGGCACTTTTGTCCCACTCTGACAACCCGTCGAGACCCCTCCCCGCGCCTGATGCCCCGCTCGCTGCAGGATTGCCTCGCTGTGGAGCGCGACCCCCCTGACCCGACCATCTGGATATTCGGCCGATGCCGCGCTCCTAGGGGCTCTCAGCGCGTCGGTCGCCAGCGTGGTGTCGGATCGGTGGCGTTGCTCCTGCGGCGAGGGAGGAAACTCTCTTCCGCCGTCAGTTCCCGTGTTTTGGCCTCACGGTGACCCTTCCGGCTCCAAGCCTGGCACGACGCACTGGAAGACGGCACCGCCGCCCGGCGCCTGCTCTGCCCAGATCCGCCCGCCGTGCCCCTCGATGATGCCCCGGGCAATTGCCAGCCCCAGCCCCGATCCGCCCCCTGACGGGTCGAGGCGGTGGAAGCGCTGGAAGATCGCCTCCCGCTGGTCGGGCGGGATCCCGGGCCCGTCGTCGGCCACGCTCAGCTGAACCTCAGCCGCCTCAACCCGGCCGCACACGCTAATGCGGGTGCCGGGCGGGGTATGGCGGTGGGCGTTCGCCACGAGATTGATCACCACCTGCCCGAGGCGGTGCGCATCGCCGCAGAGCGGCAGTGGCGCGGGCAGATCGAGCGCCAAGGTCTGCCCCTTTCCCTGCACGAGCGGGTGCAGGGACGCCGCCGCGTCGGCGACGACGGCGCGCAGGTCGAGGGGCTTGCGCTCCAGGGTGAGCGTCCCGGCCTCGAGCTGGTTGGCCGTGAGCAAGTCCTCGATCAGCCGGTTGAGTCGCTCGGCGTTGCGCCGTGCGTTGCTCAACAGAGCCGCCTCCTCGGGACGCAGCCGCTCGCCAACCGACTGCTCCAGGAGGCCGACTCCCGCCTGGATGGCGGTGAGCGGGGTACGCAGGTCGTGGGAGATCGCGGCAAAGAAGTCGGCCCGCAGCCGGTCCAGCTCCGCCAGTCGCTCGGCCTCGGCCTGCTCCCGCGCCAACTGCTCCTCGAACTCCTTGCGGCGGACGGCCGCGGAGAGCACGTTGGCCACGGCCTGGAGGAAGTGGATGTCATCCTCCGTGAATGTCCGCCGCACCGTCGTCTCGGCACTCAGCACACCGAAGGGGCGGTTATGGCCATGGACGATGACGCTGACGCTGCTGACCACCCCGTGCTCGCGTAGCAGTGCTGGGATGGCGAAGCGCTCCTCTGTCGTGGTGTCAACGACCACCACCGGCTCACCCATGCAGAGGGTGTAGCCAGACTGGGAGGAGCGGCCTCCGCCCACGGTCTGCCGCCCCACGGCCCTGTCCTTCCAGCCGACGCCGGCCCGCAGCACCAGCGCGTTGCCGTCCGGGAGCAGTTCCATGATCCGGGCGTGCTCCACGCCCAGGGTCCGGGCCACCACGGCAACCGCCTCGTCCATGACGGCGGCAACGTCCCGGGTCGTCAGCGCGTGCTCCCCAAAGGCGGCCACCGCCTGCTGCTGGCAGGCTCGCACCTCTAGCTCCCGCTCGGCCCGCTTGCGCTCGTTGATATCCCGGAAGTAGACCGCCAGCCCGTCGAGGCCGGGGTAGATGTGGAGCTCAAACCACGTCTCCAGCGGCGGATAGTACTCCTCGAAGGTGAGGGCGACCTGCTCGGCGACCGCCTGGTGGTACTTGTGGTAGACGGTCATGCCGACGGCCTCGGGATAGACCTCCCACACACTGCGACCGAGCAGCTCTTCCCCCGTGTGGCGCAGGAGCCGTTCGGCTTGGGGGTTCACATAGGTGAAGCACCACGCGTGGTCCAGCGCGTAGAAGGCGTCGGTGATGCTCTCCAGGATGTTGGTGACCTTTCGGTTCGATGCTTCGAGCGCCTCCTGGGCCTGCTTCCGCTCGCTGACATCACGGAAGGCGATCACCGCCCCGGCCACCTGCCCGTTGACCTTGATCGGCGCAGAGGAGAAGGCCACCGGCAGCATCGTCCCGTCTTTACGAACGAAAGCATCGTCCTCGGTCCGGTACGGCACGCCGGCGCGTAGGACCTGCAGGCCCGAGCATGCCTCGCGCGGGTAGGGTCTGCCGTCCGGGTAGCGGAAGTGGATGACGTCGTGCATGACCCGGCCCCGCAGTTCCGCCTCCGTCCAGCCCAGCAGTCGCTCGGCCGCCGGGTTCAGGAACGTGACCCGGCCCTCCCGATCGAGCGCATACACGCCCTCGTCGAGACTCGCGTCGAGAGCCCGCGCAACGTCCCGCTGCTGGCGGAGCCGTGCTTCGGTTGCACGCTGGGAGCGGCGCAAGGTGCCTACGATGACCGCGAGGGCAAAGGCAGTCGCTGGCAGGATGACGAGGCGCAGCGCATTGTCGTGGCTGTACTGGAAGCGCTGTCCGGGCTCGGCGAAGTAGTGGACGCCGTAGGCGGACATGATGACCGCACTGGCAAGGCCGGAACCCAGGCCGTATTTGTAGGCCACGAAGGCGACGACGGCGAGCAGCGCGGCGAGGGTCGGGAGCGGGACGACCGCTTGGACCAGGACCTCGAAGGCGACCACGGCCGCCAGCGTCAGGAGTAGGCCACGGCCAACCGCTTCCCCAAGAAAGCCCGGCGGGTGGAACCACGGCCGGCTGAGCCGGCGTGCCCCGAGCAGCGGGGCCGCTTCCGTCCACCGGCGGTCCTCGTCCGCCGGCGTGGGCCGCTCCATGACGTCGCCTCCGCCCTCGCCGCTCCGTTGCGACGGATATCAGCACGCCAGTCGGGTTTGCCCGACACACCTTGGGAGTCTGGCCTGGAGCCACGTACGCTACGCCCTGGATGCCTGCATCACAAGCCGTACGGACGGCCGATTCCGCGCCCCCAAGCTGTGCTCGCTCTTGGCAGCCGTCACCGTCTGTCTGCCCTAAAGGGGACGCCAGGCAGGTGAGGATCGCTCCGGGCCGCGCTGATGAGTACGACCGGGATCGGATCCGGCCGGGCCTGGAGGCGCCCGGCCAGGGCGATCCCGTCCAGACCCGGCATCACCACCCCGACACGCCGGATGAATGTCGATGATGATGCTGTTCGCCGGCTCTCCGGTCCTTGGACGCTGCCCCGTGTGCTTCTCAAAGTAGCGGTCGACGGTGGCGGTGTCGCCGGCATCCAGCGCGGCACGGAGCTGCTCCTGGTCGACCAGCGACAGCTTCGCGATTTCGATCATGGGAACTGGTCCCAACGTCGGGTCGGCGGGTATGCGCGCTTCTAAGCGGCGGAGGCGGCGTTCGTGGTCAGTCATGGTCTTGCCTCCTAGATTAGGTCGATGTTGACACCGACGAGGTAGAGGACCGTCCTCCACGGTCGCCGGCACCCTGGACACCGCTGCCTCGGCTCCTGTGGCGTGTCCCCTCCCACCAGCAACACGCGGCCGGTCGGGGTACAGATCGGACACGGAGGCGTGGTGGGCCAGATCACTTCCAACTTGTCGAGGCGCTTGCTCGCGTCCCTCATGCGCTCTTGCCTCCGAGTCCGGCTGCCGCTTCTAGGCCCGTGATCCGCTCCTCCAGGTCGCCGGCCTGGGCCACCGCCGCGATCGCCCGCGCGAGACCGGCGGCACAGTTGCCGATGGACGGCTCCAGCCGGCCCTCGATCACGTCCCGCAGGACCACGCACAGCAC
>JAUJMG010000443.1 GCA_030446955.1 Thermomicrobiales bacterium | reverse complement strand
GCGACTCCCGATGTCCGGGACATCATTCCAGATTGTGCCAAAATCACTCAGGGCGACGAGGGCCGTCCCCGCACTAGCCGAAGCCGCACGCTCAAGCTCGTCGAGCGGTGAATTGAACACGGCCGCGTCCATGAGGTTCGCGTGCCGCGATGTCAGTCCGAGATCCATCGTGTCCACCAAGGTAGAGGTGGCCGAGGTCTCCGAGAGGGCGTGCACGGTGTCCATGGCAGCCGAGGTGAGATCCGTGCGGAAGGACGCGAGCGTCGCCGATGCTGTGTTCCGGCAGATCGATGCGAGGTCGTCCTCGACGCTGACCAGTGATGCCCACGCCGCCGCTGCTGATGAACTCGACAGCGACGCTGCTGTGAAGCGCGCCAGGTCCTGACCGACAGCACCCGCGGCCACCTCTGTGACCAGCCCAGCGGTGAACCCTCTCGCCGCGTTCAGCCAGTCTCCCCCCATGGCGTGCATGGCGGCGGAGATGATGGGCTTTTGCATCGCGACCGGTCGCAGCTGGGGGGCGAAATCGTGGTTCGTAACCGGGTCGTCTGTGCCGCCCGCTTTCCCCTGCCCGTTGATCGACCCAGGAGTCTCCGGCATCACGCACCTCCCTCAGGGAAATCCTGCCACTAGGCTGCTGGCGTTGGGCTCCTCGCGAGGACATCGCCAGACCTATATCATGCGGGGCTACTTCGATGCTAGCACATCCGTTCGATCAGGAGCGGACTGGACCCTCCTTTCATGCCCTCACTGTCCATTTCAATCCTCTTGATCCGTCCACCGCAATGCCAGATACCACTTGTGTTCAGCGCCACAAGTGGTACTGCGGTCTTGCTATCTTCTCGGAGCTCGGCGTCGCCCGCCTGCGGGGCATCACGCCGTAGGCCGAAAGACGGCGAGACGGCAAGGCGGGAAGACGGTGAGAACGATGAACTGCGGTCGGTATCACTCGCCGGTAGACGGATGTCTCAAGCCACGTCTCCTTGCCGTCTCGCCGTCTTCCCCTCTTGCCGTCTCATCACAAGGAGACACACATGCTTGGACGCGATGCGCCGCCGGAGGATCGGGCACGGCTGGCGCGGTATGCCGAGGCACTGGCGTTCTATGAGGGCGACCAGTGGACTGGCCGCCGCGTGCGTGGCGAGACACGGCTGACGTTCAACTACGCACGGGCGCTGGTTCGCAAAGTCGCCAGCTACGTCTTCTCGGGCCCGGTCACGTTCTCGGTCACGGAGTCGGAAGTCGGTGGTCAAAAGTCGGAAGAGCCCCGCTCTGTTCCTACCGACTTCCGTCTTCCGACTCGCGGGCGGTAGGCCGTGCCGAGCTGGCGCTGAACGGGCTGGTCGCGGAGCTCGATCTCGCGCAGATGGATGTCGAGCTCTGCGTCGATGCCTCGGTGCTGGGCGATGCGGCCCTGAAGGTGACGTGGGACGCCAGGGCTGGTCAGCCGGCGGTCGCGGCGGTCGATCCGGCGACGCTGTCGACCTGGTCGGCACCGGACCATCCACGTCGCACCCGCCGGATGACGCAGACCTACGGGTTGCCCGGTGAGGCTATCGATGAACTCTTCGGCGACGTCCCTCGCGGACTCGGGCTCCGGCCCGAGCGGGTCTATCCAGTCGTCGAGGATTGGACGGAATTCCGATGGCGCGTCGCCGTCGCGGGTCAGGCGGTGCGCGACGAAGCCAACCCCTACGGCTGGATCCCCTACGTCGTCATCTCCAACAACCCCCGGCCTCACGCCTTCTGGGGCGAATCGGACCTCGTCGACCTCTTCGCCGTCTGCCGCGAGCTGAATGGCCGGATGAGCGTCCTGGCGAAGGTGCTGGAGCTCTCAGGGGCGCCGATCGCGGTACTCGAGAATGTCGATAGCGCCGAGGGCATCGCGGTCGGACCCGGGGCGACCTGGGAGTTACCCGAGGGCGCCAAGACCTACCTCCTCGACCTGCTCAGCGGCGGCGGCGTGGGCTTACACGTTGACTACGTCAATCTGCTCTTCCGCGCGCTGCACGACCTGAGCGAGACACCCCGCACTGCCTTTGGCGACAGTGGGCGCGACCTCTCGGGCGCGGCATTGGAAGTCGAGATTCAACCCCTGGTCCAGAAGGTCGCCCGCAAGCGGCGCGGCTGGGACGCCGTCTTTCGCCAGCGGAACGCGCGGCTGCTCGACCTGCTGGAACGGTTCGGCGGGATCGACTGCGGCGGGCTTCGGCAGTCGACGGTGATCTGGCCGGATGTTCTGCCGAGCGATGCCGAAAGCGCCGTCCAGAGTGAGGTCCGGCTGGTCGCGAGCGGCATCCATAGCCGCCGGACCGCCGTCGCCAGGCTCGGCGGCAACGATCCCGAGGGCGAGCTCGCACGGGTGTTGGAGGAGCGAGCGCAACTGGATGTGATCGACGAGCGCATCAGAACGAGGGCCTTCTCCGTTCCTGATGAGAGAGGCGGAGAGGAGCGGCCATGACGACACGGTTGGATCTCCGCACGTCCCTCCGGCAGCGGCTGGAGGACCTGAGCGCCTCGCCACTCTGGCACGATGCCGCGCTCAACGAGGCGATCACCGCCGCGATGCGCCGATACGGCGTACATGTTCCAGCGGAGCGGACCCTGTCGCTGACGATCGCGGCCGACGCGCAAAGCGTTGCCCTGCCAAGTGGCGTCGAGGGCGAGCGCATCCGGGTCATCATCGATCCTGCGGGAGCCGTCGTCCCGCGGCAACGGCTGGCCCCGGGCGAGGCGGAAAACGCCGGCACTATCCAATCGTGGCGAAGTTGGGGTGGCTTGCTTTACCTCCAACAACCAGCCTTGGGCGGCAGTTGGCGGATCGAATACCACGCGAGCCGGTCAGGTCCGGCGGACGATCTTACCGCGCTCGATCTCGCCTCCGGCGATGAAGAGCTGGTGCTGGCAATGGCAACGTCCCACGCCCTAGAACGCCGGGTCGTCTCCGAGGGAAAGCGCGGGACGGCCAGCGCCACCATCGCCAACGCGGCGGCGACCGCCGAGCGCGAAGCCGCCTGGCTCCTAGCGCAACGCCGCCGCACGGTCCGGAGCCGGTGGCTGGGCTGATCGGGTGATCCGCCACCGTTGGCACGCAGAGGGGAGAGGAAGAGACGTCCTGTATCGACAAACGCAAGGAGGGTCCTCATCGCATGCCCATTGGCTTCGACAGCGGTGGTTTCGGCGGGTCGGGCGGTGGCGGCTCGACCGCCTGGCCGTCGGGCGATCCGGTCACCGATCTCCGACCACTCCTCAATCCCTGGATCGACCCCGAGCCCGTCGAGACCGGGATCTGGACCTGGGCCGAGGTCGATGCCTCCATCGTCTATCCCGTGACCTTCGAGGTTTGGGCGACGGCGGACGACGAGCGCACCTGCCCGGAATGTGCGCCTCTAGATGGCGAAGTCTGGGAAGCGGGTTCCGGCATCTATCCAACCCTCCACCCCAACTGCCGCTGCCGGCGGCTCTACCACCACACCGAATGGCAGACGCGCTATGCAACAGCCTGGGAGCTGCGCTGGGTGGCGTTCTAGGCAGCAGACGACTGGCAGGGACCCCGCTCGCGGTGCCCCATGTCAGGCCAACGTGCCGATTTCCCGGCGCCAACCCTCGCATCAATCGTAGGGGCGCACGGCGTGCGTCCGGTCTCGATCCACACGGTCTCTTCGTAACATCATGGTCGCGAGGTAGGGCATAGCGTGCCATGCCCTATCGGTCAGTGCGCCTATTCCGCGGCGTTCCGACGTAAGGAGAACACCCGATGCAGCAACAGTCATCGCGAGCTGGCCATGTGATCTACC
>JAUJMG010000442.1 GCA_030446955.1 Thermomicrobiales bacterium | reverse complement strand
GAGGGCGATATCGCCGGTGATCCCGTCGGTGCCCCGGACTTCCGTGGCGTGGATCGGCTCGCCGATGAGGCGGCCGCACGCACCCAGGAGCGAGCCTGCGATGAGCTCGTACAGCGACTTCGGCTCGTAGTCGTCGAACCAATCTGCGTCCTCCCCTCCACCCGTGGGCGGGTTCGTGGGGGCGCCGGGCCCGCCAGGTCGGGCCGTCAGAAGCCGGCGGGCATGGATGTAAGAGATGCCGTGCTTTGACGCGTATGCGCGAGCGGCCTGTTTGGCCTGCTTGTCGATGGTCATGTCACTCCGTTCAGACCGTGTCCCACGCCCACGGTCGTCGTGTGGACTGACCGGTGACGAGCACGAGTCGGCGACCCTTGTCCTTCGAGGCCAGGCCTACGTGGGCGGTCCGACTCGGAGGCAGGCCTGTGCTGTGGCCTGGGGCCATCGTAGTGCCCGGGCGGCCAGGGGGCTAGTCGGGTAGTGGGTCAGTTTGAATCGGAGGGCTAGGTCGAGCGGCTACCGAGACACAACGACGATCGCGCACCCAACGAGGTTGGCGACGGTGATTGTTCCCAGGAGCAGGTACACGACCTGGTTTACACTGACCGCCCGCCGGCGATCGCCGAGCGTGGAGGTTGTATCAGTCCGCTGGTCGAACGGGATGCGGAGTGCTTCCTCCAGGCGGCGCATCCGGTCGCGAGCCGCCCGGTAGTAGTCGTGCTGCGTGCGCACGGCCGTCATGGAGAGTGTCGCGGCAACAGCCCCGAGTACGAACACGAGCGCGGCGCTGCGGCCGGGCCGAGAGGCCACCGCTGCGGCGGCGGTGAGGATCGCTGCGTTGAAGGCAAGTAGGTACTGGGTCCGCGACCAGTTGAACTGGGCTTGGAAGCGGTACTCGTCCACGGACAGCTTGTAGGCGTCAGCGGGCGGCAGATCCCCACCGTTGGTGGGGTCATGAGGCCACCGTGCCACCGAACCGCCCATGTAGGGCGCACCGTAGCCTAAGGGGGCTACCCAGCTTGGCAATCTGTGCTTGACACCGGCGCTACGGTGGAGACGATGCCGAAGCGGTCAAGCAAGCCCCGTGACCTGAACGCCATGGCCGCGGCCATCGTGGACCAGGCGACGAGCGACGAGCCGGTACCCGACCCGGATGAGGGCAAGAACCCAGCCGCGGTGGCGCTGGGCCGGCTGGGGGGTCAGAAGGGCGGGAAGGCTCGGGCCGCGAAGTTGACGCCCAAGCAGCGGTCGGAGATCAGTCGAAGAGCCGCTCAGGCTCGGTGGGGGCGGCAGGACGACCGGGCGACGGGGCGAGACCAGCCTCACTAGTGGCCAACTTCGGGGGACTTGTCTCCAACACGGGCGTGGGGGGCACCGGATGCGACGCAAGTTCCATCAGCAGGTTGGAAACTGGCTCCACTACGTCATTCGCCGTTGCCGGGTCCAAACAGGTTGTTGCCCACTGAGCGCACATCGCCTGCCAGAGGTTCTCACCGCCAACGATTAGTTGGGTGGCGGCGGTCGAAACCCAATCATGGTGGTCTGACATAAGCATCGCCTTGGTGCACGCATCGACCACCTCCGCATATGGCCGGCCGAGTCTTCGATCGATTCCCTTGAACCCGGTCGCCTTGAGAGCGTCAAAGACCACCACCTCCGGTGCGTCGTCACCGGGCAGCGTCTTGCAGCCAGGGGCCGGGTCCATGTCGCCATCGAGATAGACGCAGGTAGGCCGTGCAAAGCGCCTCTCTGTTACCATCTGGCCGAGGGCGCGCCCGACGCTTGCGGCACCGTATGGAGTGATCTGGGACCGATGGCGGAGCATGGGTTCGGCAACTGTCAGGATTTCTTGGAGCATCGTTCTTGCCCGCTCATCCTCGACGTAGACCTCGCACTCAGGGTAGGAGGACTCATCCATCTTGCTCATGGCGAACTCAGGACTAACCCCGTACACAAGCAGACGATCACCGGTCGGTTCGGCTTGAAGGACGCAGCACCGAGCCTCCAGAGGAAGTTCTTCAAGGACGTAGGGAGAGTGAGTCGTCAGAATGATTTGGAGCTCACGCTCCCGACACCGCTCGGCGAGATCTCGGATTAGACGGCGCTGAGCACGGGGATGGAGCGAGCTTTCAATCTCATCGATCACGACGAGGCTGTACATTGGTAGGTCCGCTCGCAATAGTTCCGCAACGGTCGTTTCGCCGGCGCCTTGATGAAACCCTGAGTACTCGGAGCCACTGAACTCAAGAACAACAACTGGCCGTTTCGCGTTTGAGGTCACCGTGGCAGAGCGAGCTGACCCGTAGCCGCGACCCATGATGCGGCTCATCCGCTCTAGCCGGGGCTTGTCGAAGAGAACCGGTACGCCCTCACGGTTCTTGATTGACGCTATCTTGGCGTAGCCAGCGCGAGCAGATACAGGTTGCACCCGTGTTAGGTCGATGTACTCGACGTTCCGCTGGCGCTGTTCGGGGCGCTTCCGCCAGCGGTCGGATCTCTTGCGAATACTCCCCGATCTGTCAGTCCTACCCTCCCGTAGGTAGTACGAGATTTGCGCGCCCTTGATCTGCTCCCAAGGCGTGTCCAGAAAAAAGTCCGTAGCAAACTTGTTTCTCTCCCCGCCCCGCTCAGCCTCGTAGACGGACGCGGCGCACTGAAGGATCGTGCTCTTCCCGACGCCGTTCTCGCCGACCACCGCCATGATCGGGAACTTCAGCTCAAAGCGTTGACCAGTCCAGCCACGGATACCACTGATCTCAATCCACTCAAGCCGCTTTGGCCAGCCGTCGCCCGACTGCCATCGCCGAGCCAACCGCGTCACTTCACGACCGACCGCTCCAGCCATCTGTCCTCCTCACTCCACAGGCGAGTGTATCAGCCTCACTAGGCTCAATAAATCCGGCGTTCCTGCCAGTCTGCGGTCGATTAACGTCACCCTAAAGGCCGGTTGATGGGTGCCCACCGTCGAAAGAGTTGACTATCACTGACCACTCAAGCATAATAGTCAGTATGAACAGGCTGAGCACCGAGCGGCGGGCGCAGGTCGTCGCCGCCCTAGTCGAGGGCAACAGCATCCGGGCTACCGTCCGCATGACGGGCGTGGCGAAGAACACGATCGTGAACCTGCTCGCCGACCTCGGCAAGGCGTGCGCTGAGTACCAGGACGCCGCTCTGACCAATCTTGCCTGCAAGCGGATCGAGTGCGACGAGATCTGGTCGTTCTGCTACGCCAAGCAGAAGAACGTCCCCGAGGAACACCGGGGCACCTTCGGCTACGGCGACGTGTGGACCTGGACGGCAATCGACGCCGACACGAAGCTCGTCCCGGCGTGGCTCGTTGGGGAGCGCACCATCCACGATGCCTACGTGTTCCTCTCCGACCTCAAGTCCCGGCTGCGGTACCGGGTGCAACTCACGACCGACGGCCACCGGCCTTACCTGACCGTCGTGGAGCCGCTGTTCGGCTCCGACGGGATCGACTTCGCCATGCTGCACAAGCTCTACGGGAACGACGGGGCAGAGGACCAGCGTCGCTACAGCCCAGCCGTCTGCACGGGGATCGAAAAGCGGGTCATCTGTGGCGAACCCGACCCCGCCCTAGTGTCGACCAGCTACGTGGAGCGCCAGAACCTCACCATGCGGATGGGGATGCGCCGGTTCACCCGACTGACCAACGCCTTCTCCAAGAAGGTCGAGAACCTGGCCCACGCGGTGAGCCTCCACTACATGCACTACAACTTCTGCCGGGTCCACCAGTCGCTCACGGTCACCCGCGAGGACGGGCGGCGGATCAAGCGGACGCCCG
>JAUJMG010000086.1:10202-13092 GCA_030446955.1 Thermomicrobiales bacterium | reverse complement strand
AGACAAACCTCGGCTCCGCTCGACACCTGGGGGAGAGTGGCACGCCGGGTGTCCCACCCGGGGGCTTCGCCCCGACGCGTTAGGCAATCCCTTGAACGGCCTCTACATCATTCCCATCCTCGCTGTGCTGATCCTTATTCACGAGTTCGGCCACTACATCACCGCCCGGATGGTCGGGGTTAAGGTCGAAGAGTTTGGCATCGGCATCCCACCCCGGATCAAAGGTTGGCAGCGCCGGGGCGTCATCTGGTCGATCAACGCGATCCCATTTGGCGGGTTCGTTCGAGTTCTGGGAGAAGACGGGAAGAGCATGGATCCCGGCTCCATGAACACGAAGTCTCCGGGCCAGCGGGCGTTCTTTCTTGCGGCTGGCTCCGCGATGAACGTGCTGCTTGCCGTCGTCCTCATGATCTTCTTAGTGGGCATCCAGGGGGTCCCGAGCAACAACGCCTACATCGATGCTGTCTCGCCGGATTCTCCTGCGGCTGCCGCCGGATGGGAGCCGGGCGACCGGATCGTCGAGGTCGCGGGCGTTCCCGTTGAGGACACAGATGACGTCATCGGCGTCACCCGCGAGTATGGCGGGCGCCCGATGAACGTCGTCGTTGAGCGGGGCGGCCAGCGGATATCGACCACGGTCACGCCGCGAGAGGATCCGCCGGCCGGGCAGGGTCCAACCGGGATCAATCTGGCAAACCCGACGGCGGCCAACATCTACGTGGGAGCCGTCGCCCCCGGTAGCCCTGCCGATCAGGCCAGAATCCAGGCTGGAGATCGGATCCTCGCGGTCAATGGTCGCGAGGTGGAGGACAATTACGCCGCCACATTTGAGCTAGATCGGGTTCAGGGTAAGACGGTTCCCGTGACGGTTGCTGCCGACGAGGGCAAAGGCGAACCGCGGGAAGAGCAACTCGCGGTGCCGGTGACTGGCTTGACCATCACCGAGGTTGAGCAGGGATCGGCGGCGGCTACCGCTGGGTGGCAGGCGGACGACCGTCTTGTCTCCGTTGCGGGACAGGTGATTACGTCGCCGGAGGTCTTAGCGGGTGCCCTGGAAGCGGCTCAAGGAACGACGGTCCCGGCCGAGGTTATCCGTGGTGGCGCCACTCAGCAGACCCAGGTAGTCGTACCCGACCTCTCCAACGCAGACAGCATCCTCGCGGCCGTTGGCATCAACGCGTCCCTCCCGAGCGCGTACGACCCGCTCGGGATTGACCCGAAGATCGAGCCGCGGTTCGAGGATGTGCCGGCAGGGCAGGTCATCCCACGAGGCTTCCGGGAGGCGTACGACCAGACCGTGGCGATGATCCAAGGCATTCGGGAGTTGGTAACGAGCCGGGACCAGTGGGATCAGGTCGCGGGGCCGATCGGGATGGGTCAGATCACCAGCGAGACGATTGAGGCCAGCCCGCTGCCGCTGTGGAGCGTGCTGACGCAGATCTCGATCGTCCTCTCCCTGAACCTGGCCGTCCTGAATTTGCTGCCGTTACCGGCCCTCGACGGTGGACGACTCTTTTTTGTCCTGATTGAGATCCTTCGTGGCGGTCGAAGGATCGCACCTGAGAAGGAGGGTGTGGTCCACTTCTTCGGCCTCGTGGTTCTGCTCGGCTTGATGTTTGTGATCGCCTTCTTCGACGTCGATCGGATCGTGGACGGTCGATCGTTCCTTCCGTAGACGCGCTGGTCCACACATCACACTCACGTTTCATCCCAAGGAGTTACAGGTCATGTCGCTGGTTGCGCCGCGCCGGAAGACCCGAGTGCTGGATGTCGGAGGCGTTGAGATCGGGGGGGACAATCCCATCCGAGTCCAGTCGATGACGACGGCCGATACCCGCGATCCGGCCGCCACCCTCGCTCAGATTCGAAAGCTTGCTGAGGCCGGCTGTGAGATCGTCCGTGTTGCCGTGCCGGACCGGAAGGCTGCCGCAGCCCTGCCGGAGATCGTGCCGCACTCCCCAGTTCCCCTGATTGCCGACATTCATTTTGAGCACACCCTGGCACTCAAGGCGCTTGACGCGGGCATTCATGGCCTACGGCTGAACCCGGGCAACATCCGCAAGCCGGAGGATGTCCGGGAGGTGGTGGCGAAGGCGAAGGAGCGGCAAACGCCAATCCGGATCGGCGTCAACTTCGGGTCCGTAGCTCCAATGACGGAGGAGTTCGTCGACGAGATGGCGTCGCAGGGGGCGAGCCAACTCGAGCTACGGGCCGAGTGGCTTGTCCGCTCGGCGCTCGGCCACATCAAGATATTGGAGGACCTGGACTTCGGCCACATCAAAGTCAGCCTGAAGGCGTTCGAGGTCCCCGTGCTGCTCGAAGCCTACCGTCGCTTCGCCCGGCTCCCCAACGACTATCCGCTCCACCTCGGTGTTACGGAGGCTGGCACGCCTCGCGCCGGAAGTGTTCGCTCGGCCGTCGGGATCGGCACCTTGCTGGCGATGGGGATCGGGGACACGATTCGAGTCTCCCTCACTACTGATCCCGTCGAAGAGGTCTTCGTCGGGTACGAGATTCTGAAGACGCTGGAGCTGCGGCAGAAGGGAGCGACCATGATCGCCTGCCCTACCTGCGGTCGGGTCGAGGTGGACCTCTTCAAACTTGCGAATCAGGTCGACGATTTCCTCGCTACAGTGAACGAGCCGATCCGGGTCGCGGTGATGGGCTGCGTGGTGAACGGACCGGGCGAGTCGCGTGATGCGGATGTGGGGCTGGCCGCCGGCAACGGCAAGGGCGTGATCTTCCGCAAGGGCAAGATCGTCCGCACGATCGCCGAGGCGGAGATGCTTGACGCGCTCAAGCATGAGATTGGGTTAGTCCTGGAAGACCGTCGCAATGGCATCGTGGAGGAGCCGGACGAGGCAACGTCCCGCTACAAGCCGATGTTGAC
>JAUJMG010000086.1:8327-10102 GCA_030446955.1 Thermomicrobiales bacterium | reverse complement strand
AATGGTGGCGTCGGACCGCTGACGCTAGCCGGGCGAGAGCATCATGGTGGCGGGAGGTCATCTCACCTCCGATCGCTACCGCTGCGGTTGAAGGAAGTGCCAATGTCCGTGTCCGGTCGTAGATTTGCCTTCCGCGCAATGCTGCTCGTCCTTGCGCTCATGGCAGCCCCGGCTCTGGCTAACCACGGTGTCACCGTCGCCCAAGCCCAACAGGGCACGCCGACACTGCTCAATTGCAGTCCACTCGCGACGCCAGACGCAGCTACCCCCTCAGCAACTGCCGCCACCCCGGTGGCGCCCGTTGCCCTGCCAGACGATGCCGTCGAAATGACGGTCGGGTACGTGCCGATCTCCATCTACGCGCCGCTCTTCGTGGCCAAGGAGAAGGGGTACTACGCGGAGCAAGGGTTGGACGTTTCGCTCGAATCCTTTGCCGGGGGCGGTGACCTCGTGGCGTTGACCGCTACTGGCGACCTTGATGCGGCCGCGTCCGGTGCAGGCCCAGCCTTCTGGAATGCCGCTGCAGCGGGTCTCTCCGTCTCTGTTGTCGCGCCCGGCCATTCGGAGGGATCGCCGGTGGCTACGCCGCTGATGATCTCCCGAGAGGCATGCGAATCCGGCGCGATCTCCCGCGTCGCCGATCTCAGGGGAAAGAAGGTATCTGTCAACGCGCGGGGAGCGACGGAGTATTGGCTGGGCCAAGCTCTCGCCACGGATGGTCTCACCATCGACGACATCGACCTTCAGACCCTTCCCTTCCCGGACGCCGTTGCGGCACTGGCATCTGGCGCACTCGACGCCGCTATGGTGGCTGAGCCGGTAGCGACGGGGGCGGAGCAGCAGGGACTTGCAGTTCGACTTCTCGCCGACTTTCCGGTTCAGGATGTTCAACCGACCGTGATCGTCGCCAATGACGAGTTCATCACCGACCATCCCGACGCGATGCAGGGTTTCGTGACGGCCTACCTCAAGGCCTGCCGTGATCTGGCAGGGCCGGGCTTCAAAGACCCAACAAATCTCGTCATCATCGAGACATACACCTCCGTGCCAGCTCCCTTGGTGGGCGGAGCTGTTCAACCGGTCTACAGTGTTGATGGCCACATCGACACCGCCGGTCTCAGCAAATTGCAGGCGTTTTTCCGGGAGCGAGACCAGCTTGAATATGACGAAGACATCGATCCGGCCACGCTTGTCGACGACCGTTTTGTCCAGGCGGCTCTGGCAAAGTTAGGCCCCTACGAACCCTAGTCGGCTGGACACTCAGGTTCAGGTGAGCAGGGTTGCGTGACTGGGTGCGGAAGAGGTCTGAAGCGTGAGCCAGGCGCGAATCTTGACCCGGTCAATGACCAGCGAATCTCCCATCGCCCGCCCCACGACCGATGGCCGGCTCCATCATGACGTCGCCGGGGCACGGATTCGAGCCGCGGGTCTTGGAAGGCGATTCGAGACAGCCGACGGACACCTGGACGCGATCAAAGGGGTTGACCTGGCGGTCGAGCCGGGGGAGTTCTGTGTCATTGTAGGCCCCTCGGGGTGCGGGAAGACCACCCTTCTGCGCATCCTCGCCGGTCTCGACCGGCAGTCGAGCGGCTCCCTGGAGCTTGCAGGTCTTGGCTCGAGTCCCCCGACGAATGCCATGGTATTTCAAGGTCGATCCGTCTTTCCATGGCTGACTGTCCGGCAGAATGTCGCCTATGGCTTGAAGTTGCGCGGTCTCGGACGGCGGGAGCGCGGCGAGGCAGCCGACGGATTGCTTGAAACGGTCGGCTTGGGGA
>JAUJMG010000086.1:6699-8227 GCA_030446955.1 Thermomicrobiales bacterium | reverse complement strand
CTCGGGGAAAGCTCCAAGCTTGCCATTGTCGCCGTCTCAATCTTCTTTCTGGTGGTGCTGAACACGATGGCAGGCGTGCAGGCGATCGACCCGTCATACCGGGACGTGGCTCGGAACCTCGGCGCGAGTCCGTTGGAACTCTTCCTCACCGTCGCCCTGCCCGGATCTCTCCCTGCCATCTTTACCGGGCTGCGACTGGCGCTTGGGTTTGCGTTGATCGTGATCGTGGGAACGGAGTTCATCAAACCGGGCGACGGCATCGGCTCTCTCATCTGGGAGAGCTGGCAGCGGCTCGCTATTAAGTCAATGTTTGTTGGGCTGGTCGTGACGGGTCTTCTCGGCTGGCTGCTGACGGTGGCGCTTGACGTCCTGGAGCGGGTGGCCCTGCCCTGGCAGGCCCGAGAATAACAGGAGCGAGCGGGAGGACCTCGTTACTCCCATGACCACATCAAGAGTGTCGACACGGTGATGTCCCTTGGAACGAGCAGGGAATCCAAGAGGGCTTGCTGCGACCAGATGCGGTTCACGCGGGGATAATGCTCTCCTTCAGCGCCGCTGCGCTGGGGTTGGTTATCGTGGACGTCGCCAGGTGGCCGATCCTTCTTCTCGCGGTGCTCGGCTAGCAAGCAGCGCATCTCTACACTGGTGGTCCATGACCGCTTGATTTCATCGCCATCCATGAGTTGACCGTGTTTGGCTTCATGGGCTCGGTGATAGTGGTGGCTGATCACTACGTCATGGCTGGCCTGCTAGCGAGAACCGTCCTTGATTGTGTTGCCTAACCTGGGGCGAAGGTGCCGTCCGCTGTCCCGTTCCGTGTCCCGGGGATCCCGGCCGGTGGCGACGGCGGCAGCCGCGACGGGGCTCGCCTTCGCGGCGTGTCTGCTCTATGACGCGCGTTACGTTCAGCCCTATCGTCTGGGTTTGACCCGGCTCGATCTTGAGTTGCCGGCCGGACACGAAGGACTCGCTGGCCTCACCATTGGGTTCGTCTCCGACACCCACGTCTGCCGCGCCTTCACGGCCGCGGACGTCGCCAGAGCCGTGGACCTGGTGCTAGAGGCAAGGCCGGATCTGGTGCTCCTCGGTGGCGACTACGTTTCCGGCTCGCCCCACTTCATCCCTGATGCGGCCGAGGCGCTTGGGAGCCTGGTAGCAGCGCCGCTCGGTGCGGTCGCTGTCCTTGGCAATCACGACCACTCGGTCGGTGCAGACCGCGTCGAGGAGGCCCTACAGGCTCAGGGCATCACCGTCCTGCGAAACGGCGCTGTGGTCGTTGAGTGGCACGGATCGTGGCTGTGGATCGCTGGTCCGGAGGACTCATTACTTGGTCGGCCCGATCTCGCCGCAACCTTTGCGTCTATCCCGACAGGAGGTGCGACGCTGGCCCTTTGGCACGAGGCCCAGTTTGCTGAGCAAAGCGCGGCCTGCGGGGCCTTCGCCCAACTTTCCGGGCATAGCCATGGCGGTCAGATTCGCTTCCCCGTCGTCGGTGCTCTTACGGTTGCGCTGCCGCCTCACGGTCGCC
>JAUJMG010000086.1:0-6599 GCA_030446955.1 Thermomicrobiales bacterium | reverse complement strand
ATTCGCTTCCCCGTCGTCGGTGCTCTTACGGTTGCGCTGCCGCCTCACGGTCGCCGTCATGTGATGGGGCTGAATTGTGCTAATGGGATGCCCGTCTACACCTCCCGAGGGGTCGGCGTCTACCAGCCGCCAATGCGTTTCCTCTGCCCGCCTGAGGTCGTGCTCGTGACCCTCCGCAGCGGTCAGTCGTGAGACGGCCGGGGGTGCAAGCTCCCTCGTGTCCGGCACCACCAGACGAGAGAGAAGGGAGCGCCCCCTGTGGGAACCGACAGGGGGCGCTCCCTTCAGGGTCAGCTTCTCGTGACGCTAGCGCGGGACGTAGATCAAGAGATCCAGTCGGCGCGGGTCGTAGCCGATCACGAACTCCTGTGTCTCGGCGTCAGCGACACCGTAGAAGGTGATAAAGCCGTTACCCGTTGCGCCTACCGGTTCGTAAATCTCGATCAGGATGTAGCGGCGTCCGTTCAGCGTGAGATCCGGGTGGATCCCGACGGCCTCAGCCGCCTCCCGAAGCTCGGCTGTCGCCTCTCGGATCTCGCCCTCCGGCTCATATCGGGCGATCGTTGGATCGTCCTTACCCTGCCGGGCGTAGATGACGGCCGGGGTGGGGTCGTCGGCTCGCTCGACGTAGAGGACTACCGACACGCTGGAGTAGACGGATTGAACCAGCGTGCGCTCGATCACGTAGGACTGATCCTCCGATGAGATGACTCGCGGGTTACCGGCAACCTGAAGCGTGACGTTGAAGGTCCGGATAGCCTCGTACCGGTAGTAGGTGACCTGGCTCTGCGCGCCGAAGACGCGGAGGTAGAGGACCTCGGCCTGCGGGCTCAGGTTGGTCGTCACCGCTTCAAACGGCCCGACGCACCCGATACGGCTCGGCTCGCCAACGGTCGTGGCATCTTCCACGCGAGCGAACGTGTAGGTGACCCCACCGAGCTGAATGCGACGTGGCAGACGCTCCGGCAGGCCGTTGCCGAGCACCGGGCCCACGTCACCGCTACACCGGGCGGGGACAGCGGTGGCCGCTGCCGGTGGCGGAGCTTGCGGCGGCAGGGTGGGGATGAAGGCCGGCCCCTGTGGCTGCGGGGTCGGGGTTAGCGCGACCGGCGCCTGCGTTGCCTGTTGAGGCGCGCGAGTCGGCTGAGCGGCTTGCGTCGCGGGTGGCTGCGTCTCCGGCACCGGAGTATTCGTCGGCGGCACCGGGGTGTTGGTCGAAGGGACAGCTGTATTCGTTGCTGGCACCGGGGTGTTCGTGGGCGGGACCGCCGTGTTGGTCGCTGGCACTGGGGTATTGGTCGGTGGTACGGCGGTATTCGTCGGTGGGATTGGCGTGTTTGTCGGCGTCGGGGTGTTGGTCCGAGGGACGGCGGTCGCAGTCGGTGTCTCGGTGGCCGGTACGGCTGTCGCGGTGGGAGCCTCGGTTGGAACCTCAGTGGCCGGCGCTGCAGCGCCCTCCGCGGTGAACAGGAGCAAGCGGCCGCCTGCCTGTACATAGAGCTGAGCGTGCGTCCCGTCCTCTTGCTCTTTATCAGCAAAGGCCGGGAACACCGTCGAGCAGCCCACGCGGGCGAGGGTCGCAACGTCGGTCTGATCCGTCACGTCGGAGGCAAAGGTGAAGAGCTGACCACCAAAGAGGAGGGAGTCCTGAAGCGGGGCGGGGCGGCCCTCGGCGTCCAACATGATGAAGCGAAGAAGCCCGTTGGGGTCACTCAGGAAGAGCTCGGTGAAGGGCTGCTCTCCTTGAGCGAAAATGGTGCGCTCCTGTGCCTGCCCCACCTCCTGAAGGACGTCCTCGGTGACATCAGTCTCCACGCCCGCAAAGGCGTAGGCGGCGTCACCAGCCGTTACCCGGCCCAGATTCTGACTCTCAGCAAGACATGGATTGTCGGGCGAGTCGAGGACCTCGGGGAGGTACCGAGCCAGTTCGCCTTCATCGCGTGGCGGCACCGAGACGTAGATGCGATCGAAGGGCGACTGCTCGCCGCGGGCGTAAACGATAAACGGGCCGTCCTGGGCCACCCGGACGAGATCCTGCTGATCCAAAGCGACGAGACGATCAAACAGGTAGCGGACGTCACCGACAATCAGCTCCCTTGGCAGACCCTCGGGCTGGCCCCCGTCACCTTCGTCGGGAGCACCACCTGGCTGCACCGAGAGGTCGGTGGCTGGCGTAGTGTCGTCCTCCGGCTCAGCGGTTTCGACTGGCGCGGTTGCTTCGACCGTTTCCTCCGGCGTTGCCTCGTCGTCGTCCGGTGCCGTCGTCGCCGTCTCGTCGGCAGCGGCGGTGGTCTCCTCGGTGGCCGCCTGTTGATCGGCTTCCTCGTCGTCGGCCGGGGTTTCCCCACCCGTGACCGTGAAGCGGAGGTACTCACCGCCGACGTTGGCATAGACCTCGGTCAGGCTGCCCACCGTCTCGCCTTGAGGGGCAAGCAGCGGGAAGGGACCAACGCAGCCGATCTTGCTGAGGGCAGTCGGACCAACCTCCGCCGTGGCATTGGCGGAGAAGGTCAGGGTCTGGGTGCCGAATGGGATGTCGCTGTTGAGCAGATCCGGAAGTCCGTCCTCGTCGACCGCAATGAATCGTTGCAAATCCTGGTCACCGCTAAGGAAGAGTTCGTCAAACGGTTGCTCACCTAGAGCGTAGATCGTCTGACCGCCGGCATCACCAACTTCTTGAAGTTGGTCGGCGGTGAAGTCAGGTTCGGGACCGGCAAAGGCATAGGTGGTATCCCCGGCGTTGACGGTGCCGAGATCGCCATCCTCAGCTGGACAGGCTTCGTCCGGGCTGTCGATGCGGGTCGGCAAGTACCGCGCGAGCTCGTCCTCCGACCGGTTGGGCACGGAAACGTAGAGTTGGTCAAACGGTCCCTGCTCGTCCCGGGCGAAATACTGGGTCGACCGGTCCTGCCCGACACGGGTGAGCTCTTGGCGGCTAATCGGTACGAGACGGTCGAACAGGTACTGCTGGTCCTCTAATGTGACGGAGATTGGGTATTCGTTGGGTCGACCGCGATCGAGGTCGGCGGCTTCCGGGCTTTCCTGAGCCTGCTGGTTGACCTCCTGACCTTGACCGTTGCCGTTTCCTTGGCCGTTGCCCTCTCCTTGGTCCTGCCCCTGTCCCGTGCCTTCCTGGGCGAGGGCCGTGATCGGTACAGAAGGACCAAGCAGCGATGCTGATAAGGCACACAGAAGCGCCAGAACCCCGAGAACGTGAATGAGCCGATACCGTCTCGTCATCGCCCAGTCTCTCCCTGGAGAATTTCCGTCTCCGTCCCATGCACGCGGTTCACGGTCAGGCATCGCGAGATAGATCGGCCGAACATTGAATGGACCTTGAAAAGTGTTGCCTTGACTACCGGAAACCCTCTTTGTGGGTGCCGTTTAGTGTTGGTAGATCCACCTAGAGCGCCCGTTTCAGCGTGCCGAGTGGATCTTGCATGATTCGCGCCACGTCGTTCTTGCGTAGCAGCTCGCCTAAAGTGGCGAACGTGCGGCATATATCATGCGGCTCGCAGCGACTGCGACCGAGCGAATCTCGGGGGGACAAGAACCAGTGGCATCTGCCGCCGTGGCGCGGAGATGAGAGGGGAGAGCAAATGGGATCATCATCGCCGCGAGGAGCTTGGCTGTCACGCTTAATTGTCCTGAGCTTGCTACTGAGCATCCTCAGCGTGCTGATCCAAGTGCAGCCGGCGGCGGCGCAGGACACCACCACGCAGAATCGTTACCGGACCGTGAACGTGGAGTTGATTCTCGACTCGTCCGGCTCGATGGCGCAGGAAATTAGCCCGGGCGTGACACGCATCGAAGCCGCCAAACAGGTTCTTCGCGACGTTATCGAGGCTCTGCCCGAGCAAGAGGGCATCAACGTCGGGTTCCGCGTTTACGGGCACAAGGGCAACAACACCGAAGCCGGCAAGGCGGAGAGTTGCCAGTCGTCTGATTTGACCGTTCCGATTGAGGGTGTGAATAAGGAGGCTCTCCGCGCTCAGGTCGAGACTTACTCCCCGGTTGGGTGGACGCCCATTGCGCTTTCCCTGCAACGAGCGGCAGAAGACTTTCCGGATGCTGCCGAGGACACGCTTAATGCTGCCGTGCTCGTCACCGATGGTCTTGAGACATGCCAGCCGCCCGAGGAGACCTGCAACGCATCCCGGGCCCTGATCCAAGGGGACGGGAACGTCGTCACGCACGTCATCGGCTTTGCCCTTGCCCAGGAAGAGCGGGCTAATCTCCAGTGCATCACCCAGGAGAGCGGCGGTCTGCTGTTGGGTGCAGGGAGCGCTGAGGAGTTGAGCGCCGCGCTCTTCCAAATCCTGGAAGAAGTTCAAGTTGTCGTCTCCAATGGCTTCTTCGAGATCGAGGAGATTGGCGGCATCTTCCCGTTCTGCACGATCACCGGGCAAGGGGGCGCCACCGATAGCAATCCGCAGGGCGAGCAGTTCACCGTGCTGCTCAATGCCGAAACAGGCAACCGGATCGAGTTGGCGGTCGGCGTTTACGACGTGAGCTGGGTCAACCCGAGCGGACAGGAAACGAGGATTCGAGTCAACATCGAGGCGGGGAGAACCACCTTCGTGCGGGGCTCGCTCCTTAAGTTCCCGCAGGGAGCGGGCGAGATCTACGTCCTCAAGGACTTGGCGGGCGTGGTCCTCTGGCAAGATCAGATCGAGCAGGGCGACTACATCTGGGTGCTGCCAAGCATCTATCGCCTCGACCTGCTTGAGCTGGTGGGCGATCCGATCCTGATCTCCATGGAGGTTCAGACACTGCCAGGCTCAGCCACTCAGATCGAGGTGTTTACGGCACCGTAGCGCCATTCGGCAGGAGAGCATCGACGGATGGACGGCGAGACCCGGGACTGGAAGGACATCCTCCGCCCGGGTCTCGCCGTCGTATTCGTGGGCTACAGCCCGTCCCTCCCGGCGTGGCGGACGGGTCACTACTACGCCAACCCGGGCAACCGGTTCTACCGGCTGCTCTACGACGCGGGTCTGACGCCGAGTTTGCTAACGCCCGCTGAGGATCGCTCCCTCCCCGACTACGGCATCGGGCTTGTTGACCTTATGCAGGAACCTTCAGCCCGTGCCGACCAGCTCAAGCCCGAACAGTACCGGGCCGCCGTGCCTGCACTCCGGGCAAAGCTCGATGGCGTTTCGCCCAGAACGGTCTGCTGCAATGGTATCGGAGTGTTTCGCCACGTCTTCGGAGGACCGCCCCAGCGACTTGGACGGCAGCCGGGTCTCACCTTGGGGAGAAGTACTGTCTTCGTCGTGCCGTCAACAAGTGGCCTGGTCAACGGGCGTTCGGCCGAGCGACTCGCGGCCTTCCGGGAACTTGCTGATTGGCTGCGAAGCGGGGTGAATGAAGATGTTTAAGTCGTTACACGTCATATCCCATTAAGCACAAACCCAACACGAACTCCCACAAAACCACCCTCTCTCCACACATAGTCGCACGACTATTGCATTGTGTTAGCAGGCCGCAGGGGCATGGACGATCGAAGGCCCCTACAGAGGCTTTGTTCCTGTCGATGGTTCGCGTTGTATGTGAGGAGGTTGCCGGTTGACCACGCAAGAGCAGGTTCGGGTCGGGGTTATCGGCTGTGGCGCCGGCCAATTTCATCTTGAGGGATACGCACAAGAGCCACGGGGAACCGTGGTGGCCCTGGCCGGGCTAGACACCGATCGCTGCCGTGACCTTGCGCAGCAATATGACATCCCTCACACCTATGGCGATTACCGAGAGTTGCTGGCTCATCCCGACATTGACGCCGTGAGCGTGGTCGTCCCCAACCATCTGCACCTTCCAGTGACACTGGCGGCGCTGGAAGCGGGGAAGCATGTCCTGGTCGAGAAGCCCCTTGCCCGAAATGCGGCGGAGGGCGAGGAGATGGTCGAGGCCGCTCGGCGTGCGAACCGCGTACTCGCCATCGCGTTCAACCGGCGTCACCGGCACGACATGGAGCTGGTTCACCAGCATGCGCAGGCCGGG
Organism: Thermomicrobiales bacterium; assembly: GCA_030446955.1. GTDB lineage: Bacteria > Chloroflexota > Chloroflexia > Thermomicrobiales > UBA6265 > LC2-1. The sequence goes on along the minus strand of JAUJMG010000086.1, from coordinate 602 downwards.
GGCTTCGGCCGGATCTACTACGCGAAGGCATTTTGGATGCGTCGGTCCGGCATCCCCGGCCTCGGCACGTGGTTCACGAACAAGGAGCAAGCTGGCGGCGGCCCCCTCATCGACCTGGGTGTTCACGTACTCGACATGGCCCTCTGGGTCATGGGCAATCCCCGGGTGGTCACTGTCAGCGCTGCCACCTACGCGGAGCTTGGGACTCAAGGCAAGGGAAACTGGGCGGGCGGCCGATTCAAGGTGACAGATGAAGCGCGCTACGAGGTAGAAGATTTAGCGACGGCATTCCTGCGGACAGAGGATGGCGCCACAGTTCAGTTGGAAGTCGCCTGGGCGGCCTACACGGGCGCAACGGACGAGTTCGGCCTCACGTTGATGGGGAGCCAGGGCGGGGCCGAGATCCACGTCAAGGACTACGCCCTCACCGGCACGCTGCGCACCTTCGGCGACTTCGAAGGGGTGCCGACCGAGTGCGCGCCTCGTCTTCAAAAAATGCACGGGCACGGACGGGTGATCCACAAGTTCGTCGCCAGCATCCTCGATGGGGCTCCCGTTAGTCCGAGCGGTGAGGAAGGGCTCGACCGGGTCCGTCTCATCGA
>JAUJMG010000441.1 GCA_030446955.1 Thermomicrobiales bacterium | reverse complement strand
GATCACTGGGTGGTCGGTTGACGCCGTGAGGGCCTTCCGATGATCGAAACCGTGGTCGAGAGTATTCGAGTCAGCCTAGTCACCCAGCATCGTGTCGTCATCCTCAAGGAGGTGCACGGGGAGCGTCACCTTCCTATCTGGATTGGCGCCTACGAGGCAGAAGCGATCGCCATGGAACTCCAGGGCGTAGCCGCAGCTCGTCCACTCCCCTACGACTTGATGAAGGCGGTGATCGGCGACCTTGGGGGCAAGGTCGATCGCATCCTTGTCACCGATCTCGCTCAGGACGTGTTCTACGCCCGGATCGTGGTTGAGCAGAATGGCCGATCGGTGGAGATTGACTCCCGCCCGAGTGACGCCATTGCGCTGGCCGTGCGGGCGCAGGTTCCCATCCTTGTCGAGGAGTCTGTCATGGACCGAGCCGGGGTGGCCCTGGACGGCTCGGATGAAGCTGACGAGGCCGCTACGTCCGAAGGGGGCTCTCTAGAGCCCGCCACGGCCGAGCGGGCAGATGACGAGCGGTTGTCCGTCTTTCGCGATTTCATCAATACCCTCGACTTTGAGGACTTTGACAAGAAGCGAGGGAAGTGAGCCGGGCGGGAAGCCGGCGGAGAATCTATGGAGACCCCAGACCTTCAGATTAAGCGGATCGTCCTTGACCGGATGGAGCGGTGCAGTGTCTGTCACCACTCCTTCGTGGCGGAGGATATCCACGTCATCTCACGGAAGTCCGACATGTGGATGATGGTTGTCGAGTGCTCCGAGTGCCAGGGCCGCAACTTTGTGGCGGCAGTCCTCAACGATGGGGATCCAACCGAGGCACAACTGGCACTTCGGCGGCTGAGCGAGAGCGGCGTCAAGGATCATTTGCCTAACGCCACGTCGACGCCCGCCTTGCCAAAGGTCTCCGTGGACGACGTGCTCGACATCCACGAGTTCCTTGGCGACTTCGACGGCGACTTCCATCGCCTCTTCGCCCAGGGTTAATCGGGTTCACCCAAACCTACGTGCAGCAGGCGCCCAGACGCTCCTCCGGGAGAACCTGGGCGCTTAGCGTCCCCACCGACCATCCCGGGCATCTCCTCACGGATTTCGCGTTGACGCCGATTCCGCCCAAACCTATACTCGAACCAGGTTCGTGAATTTGGTCACGGGATGTTCGAGCGGCAGGCGCGCTCCCGGGGCTGACGAGGGGGCAACGCGTGGCACACACCGCGGAGGCCGGCATCGATCTCGCCGTGGTGCGGGAATTGATGTCCCATTTCAAGCCTCAGGATCACCAGGAGGCACAGGAGCTCATTCTCTCCGCCCTCCAGGAGATCAATGAACACTTTGGCTACGTTTCCTTGGAAGCTGCCGAGATCGTCGCCGAGCACCTGGACACGACTGTCAACCGCATCTACGGCCTCCTGACGTTTTATGCTGACTTCCGGACCGAGCCACGCGGGCGCCACTTCATGCTGCTCTGCCACGGCATGTCCTGTTACGTGATGGGCTCTCAACAGCTCGTCCAGGATCTCAAGGACCGGTACGGCGTCGGTGATGGGGACACCACCCCGGACGGAGAACTGACCGTCCAGGTGGTGAACGGCTGTCTCGGAGTATGTGACCGGGCGCCGATCGTCAAACTTGACGACAGTTTCTACGGCGATCTGACCCCTGACACGCTGAACGATGTGATCCAGCGTGCGATCGCGGCGCGACGCGCCACCGAGGACACTGATGTCAACCCAATCAACGACCGCCGCTCAAACCCGGCTTAGCTCCCGCGCCGAATTTGAGGCGTACCGCGAGCGCGCGGAGCAGCGCTGGGCGTCACTCTGGAATGGCAACCAGACCGTTGTCAGCGTAGGAATTGGCAGCTGTTCCGTCGCTAAGGGTGCCCTCGATGTCCTAGCCGCCTGTGAGACGGCCCTCCAGGGGCAGGCAGGGATCGTTCGCCAGGTGTCGTGCGACGGTGCCTGCTGGATGGAGCCCTGGATTGAGGTCAAGCGGCCAGACCAACCGCCGGTCATCTACGGCAACCTCTCGCCGGATGAGATTCCGGATGTCCTCGCTGGCCGTTTGGAAGAGCGGGCGATCGGCGTTCGGGCGGAGAAGCCGCTGGGAGCCATTCTGCCCCTCGTCAGCCACCCATTCTTCAAACATCAGCAACGGATCGTCCTGGCGAACGTCGGGGTCATTGACCCCGACTCCATTGAGGACGCGATCGCTCGGGGGGCCTATAGCGCCTACCTCAAGGTTCTTTTTGACCTGTCGGGCGAGGAGGCCATTGCCGAGCTTACGGCATCGAATCTTCGTGGACGTGGCGGCGCCGGCTTCCCGGCCGGTATCAAGTGGGAAAGCGGCCGCAAGGCGAAGGCACGCCCGAAGTTCGTCGTCTGCAATAGCCATGAGGGTGAGCCAAACGTCTACAAGGACCGGAGGATCCACGAGGGGGACCCGCACCGCATCCTTGAAGGCATCCTCATCGCCTGCATCGCCTGTGGCGCCGAGCGCGGCTACAACTACATTGGTGGCGAGTATCCCCTTGCGATTAAGCGGTTCCGGAGGGCGGTTCAGGACGCCGAGCGTCTTGGCTTGATCGGCAAAGACGTTCTGGGTTCAGGCAAAAACGTCGCCTTCCGGGTGCGCACGGGCGGGGGCGCCTACATCTGTGGCGAAGGCTCCGCCCTGATGTACTCCATCATGGGTGTTCGCGGTCAGCCCCGCACAAAGCCTCCTCGCTCGGTCGAGGAGGGCATCTGGAAGCGCCCGACCGTGGCGAACAACACCGAAACCCTTGCCAATGTGCCTGATATCATCCTCAAGGGCGGAGAATGGTACGCAGGGATCGGGACCGAAAAAAGCAAGGGCACCAAGCTGATGACGATCCAGGGGCCGCTCAAGACCATGGGTCTGGTCGAGGTCCCGATGGGTATTACCCTCCGCACCTTGATCGACGAGGTGTGGGGCGGGATGCGAGACGGTCACCAGTTCAAGGGGATCCAGACGGGCGGTGTCTCCGCCGGCCCGTTGAAGGAGGAGCATCTCGACCTGCCAGTCGACTTTGACTCTCTCACGGAAGTGGGCGGAATGCTCGGGTCGGGCGGCTTTGCCGTCTTTGATCAGCACGTCTGCGCCGTCGACTACGCTCGCTACCTGACGGCGTTCAATCGCTACGAGTCCTGCTCGAAGTGTGTGCCCTGCCGTCTAGGGAACCCAGCGCTCGTTGAGATTTTGGATCGCATCCGGCTCGGCCGCGGCTCCGAATCCGATCTGCCGCTGATGGATCGGACCAGCAAACACATCGTCGAATTGTCGCTGTGCGGGCTGGGTCAGGTCGCGCCGGCGCCGTTGCTCGGGATGATGAAGATGTATCCCGAGGAGTTCCGAGCTCACATCGTCGACGGCGTCTGTCCGTCCGGTGTCTGTCCTATCAGCTCAGATGAGGTGGTCCTCGCCGCTGGGGACTAATCTGGGTTGCCGGAATTCAGCGGGTCTTGCTATTGCGAGCCGTTGGAAAGCAGCGCGGCGCCTGTTCTGGCGCCGCGCTGCTTTTTGCACGACGGTCCTGACGGCTCAGCAAGACCACGGCGCCAAGGACCAGTGTTCCTCCTATCATCTGCCAAATGCCGAGCCGTTCACCAAGAATCACCGTGGCCAGGACGAGCGCCACGACCGGCTCAAGCATCGCCAGGATGCTGGCATCCCCTGACGGCATCGCGCGCAGCCCTATGGAGTAGAACGTGATTGGGAGGAGGGTCGTCACCAGCCCGGTGTAGCCGCCGATGAGCAGCAGGCCCTTCACGTCGGGCCACGTCAAGGG
>JAUJMG010000440.1:1498-3811 GCA_030446955.1 Thermomicrobiales bacterium | reverse complement strand
CGAAGTCCCAGGCGAGCGCCGGCGCGCTCTTCGGCGAGCGGCGTGGTCAGCACCGCCCTTTCACGGCTCGAGCACTGGTTCTCTGCGTCTCCTCCAGTCGCCCCGGTCAAGTCCCAAGTCCTCGGGCATGTCTGGAAAATCGAAGGGAACGTAAGCCGACACGTAGCCGGGGGCCCGCACGATTCCGACTGGCGGAGAAATCGGCCGAAGTGTGCGCCTCCTCGGATTCAATGCGAGCCCGGGGTTGAACGTGATCCCCGAGGCGGAAAAAGTGGTCGGATGCGGGGTCTCGGAGCCAGGCGCGAGCGTGATCGTGGGCAACGCCCTCCCTCGCTCATCGAAGTTGCGGACCGTGACGCTGACCTCAGGCACGGGCTGCCCAGTCGCCCGGTCAGTCACCTGCACGGACAGGGTCTCCACAAGCTGGTTGAAGGCAATGGTTGTTGGCGTGACCGTGACCGAGAGCCCAGGGCGAGGAGTGGGGACGGTTGCCACGCTGCCGAACCGAACGGAATGGACTTGATCGTTCATGTGTCGGTCAGCGGTGTCCCAGTTGACCGCGCTCAAGTTGCGCCAACGCTCAGCGGAGACCCCTACTCCAGTCGGGAGGCTACCGATCATCACGGGTTCAGCCGTGATCACCGACTGTTGAGCGTCGAAGGTGCCGTACACGCCGGAGTTGTATTCCCAGTGACCGTATGCCGTCACTTTGGTCCCGGCTACGCCAACGAGCAGCAGCGAGCTGACGCTCATCAGTTGCCCCGCAACGTCAGGAGAGTTTCCGGACACGAAATACACTGTCGGGGCGTTTGCCACCGCTTGGAGGACATGCTGAAGACCTTGTGTGAACGCCGTGCTGGTACCCCAGCCGAGGACCTGCTGGAGGGTCCTGATGAGTGCGAGAAGCCGCTTGAGGGTGGCGATGAGGATGGAAAGGGTCGAAATAGGCGAACCGGCCCGGACCATGACGATTAGGTAGCCCGCTTCAGGGGGATCGGAGTCGTAGGTCTCGAAGTTCGCATGCTTGCCCATGAGCAACAGGGCGGGGATCTCGAGCGCTGGGACAGTAACGGGAACCGAGACCGTCTGGCTTGCCGTTCCGAAGGCAGGTTCTGCGGTAACACCTGCGGTCGGGTCCTTGACAGCGACTCTCAGGGTGACGTCGATGACGTAGCGCCTCGGTGGGATGAAGGCCGTGTCGTCGCCGATCGGTGGCTTGAGCAAAATGGCGACATTGAGGGCGTCAGACCCTTCGGCGGGGAGCGGGCTTGAGCGCTGCGTCTTCGAGTAGTCAGTGGGCGCGACTGCGGCTCCGCTCTCGGCGTCCTTCACCTCATACGTGACATGGAGCTCCACGCTGCCGGCAAGCGTGGTGAGGACGCCCGAGAGGAGCTGCCGAGGGACCACCGGCAGGTCAAGGGTGATTTGTTGGTCGGGGCCTGCGAGACTGACCTCTTGGATCAGGTCTGACAGGGTTCCCATGAGCTCCACAGCCTGTGCTGGCCCACTGATGGTTCCGCTGAGTTCCTCGGCAGGGAGGGTTCCGCCCAAGTCGAGAGCTTGTGTCGGTGCGTTCGGTGTGGGCCCCTGAGCCAGCTTCCCGTTCATCTTGAGGTCTCGAGCTGGCGCAGTCAGCGACTGGTCGAGGGTCTGGGCCGCCAAAGTCCCTGCAAGCTCGAGCGTTTGCGCAGGCGTCGAAAGGATGCCTCCTAGGCTGATCGCTGGCAGTGCCACACTGATGTGCCGGATCTGGTCGCTTGCATCTGGGACCTTGAGGTCAAGGCCCTCAGAAATGACACCATCTGCGACGTGGCCGAGTTGAGAACTGGCGGGGAGTTGGGGGACTTCGACGTCGATCGTCACGGGCTCACCCGGACCGACCTCCGGCGCGTTGGTGACGACCCGGGTTGCGTTGAGTATTTGCTGAGCGAACTCCTGCAGGACTGTGTCGGGGAGGGCAGACATTGTTGGCTCCTCTGTTGAGTTGGCGACCGGGGTGTCTTCGTGGGCACTTACGACACTCCCGGCAGGGGACCGTCTCGGTCCTATCGTTTGTATGCGCGGTGCGATGCAACCGGGGGCCCGCCGGGGCCCGAGCCGGCATCCAGCTGTGGTCGGGAATGACCTTGCGCGAGAGGACATGCCAGCGCCAACGGCAGGGGCGGTCGCCAGCGGGTCGAATACTGGGGCCAGAGCCGTATGGCCTAGGACTAGCGTGCCGTCAGCCGTTGAACGGCGGAAGCATGTCGAACAGGGGTGAGTTGTCGTCGGACTTGCCGATCCGCTGCACGCCGGCGGCGGTCAGCTCGTCGG
>JAUJMG010000440.1:0-1398 GCA_030446955.1 Thermomicrobiales bacterium | reverse complement strand
GAGTTGTCGTCGGACTTGCCGATCCGCTGCACGCCGGCGGCGGTCAGCTCGTCGGCCAGCTGCGGCGGCAGTCCACCGGGGGACCGGCGGCCACCCGACAGCAGATACAAGCCGCCACGGTGCCAGAACATGAGCATGTCGTCCTCCTCTGGAGTTGGGGATAGCGGTGGGATGGGGACTGCGCCGCCGAAGCACTCGGCGGGCACGGGCGCCATGGCCGTGTTGACGTCACACTTGCCCTTGACGCCCGCCATCTGTCCGGCGCTGGTCTGCTGCCACAGCACCGCCTGGCGCCACGGGGCGGGCACGGTGGGCTGGACGACGTCGTAGTGGGCGATCCACAACGGCCACTGGGCGAGCGACGCGTGGGCCGCGTGAGTGCGCAGGAAGTCGGGGTAGCCGTAGATGAGCGGCCGGCGGCCGAGCGCTTTTTCGACATGACCGAGCCACTGCATGGCCCACTCAGACAGGTCACCGTCGCCGGTCTCGAGGTCGAGCACGGCGAGCTCGCCTGGCGGAAGGGCGCCGACCGTGCGTACGAAGTGATCCGCCTCCTGGACGGCGTCTCCGGGGCCGGGGTACGCGTAGTGGTAATGACCGACGACGAGCCCCGCAGCTCGGGCGCCGTCGCGGTGTTCGACGTAGCGACGATCGAGGTCGTCAGCGCCTCCGCCGTACGAGGCCCGGATGATGGCGAACGTGCAACCGGCTGCCTTGACGGCGTTCCAGTCGATCGGGTCCTGATGGTGGGAAACGTCGACGCCCTTCGCACCAGCGGAGATTCGCCCGGCCATGGGTGGGGGAGCCGGGGGCTGTGTCGGGTCCAGATCCCGGCGGTATGTCGCCCACGTCTGGGGCCCCACCACGCCATCAGCGGTGAGCCCGCGGCTGCGCTGGTAGTTGATGGTGGCGCCCTTGGTCCCGGATCCGAAGACACCGTCATCGCCGATGCGGAGATGACGCTGCCAGGCGACGACGTCGGGGCCCCGGGAGCCTTGGCGGATCGTGCGCTCGCCGGGGGCGAAGTCGCGACCCAGAGCAGCGACCTCAGCCTCTCGTCCGGGCTCGATGGTGACGTGGCAATGGGACCCGTGGCCCCCGATGGCGCCGACTGAGCTTCCCTTCTTGTAGCCCCCGAGGGGGTCGTAGAAGAGCTCACGAACGGCCCCGGCCTTGGCCAGGGGCTCGAACAAGCGGAACACCGCGCCCGGGTCCGAGTCCGAGATGCCGCAGTCGGCGGCGTGGCCCCCGTGCTGTTTCTCGTAGTGCCAGCTGTTGGCTGAGTGCGTCCCTCCCGTGGTCTGGCCGTGAGAGGGTTCGCCGTGGTAACAGCCGTTCGCTCGGGCAACGTCGATCACGATCTGCCAGGCAGCGCTCATGCTCGGCAACGTAAGGGTT
>JAUJMG010000085.1:11348-13139 GCA_030446955.1 Thermomicrobiales bacterium | reverse complement strand
CCGCCGCAGCAGGAACCAGTCTCGCAACAAGCGCCATAACCGATCATGCAGGGTCCACTTTCGGTGGTCAAACCCTGGCAACACGACCCCTCGTAGCACAGGCCGGTGCCTCCACCACAGGAGTCGCCAGTCACGCCGTCCGGCGCCGCCTCGCATCTTCCGCTCTGACAGATTGTGGGGTTGCACTCCGTGCCACCCGATCCGCAGAATTCACCAAAGTCTGACGGGGTGTATTGGCAATCGCCGTTCTGACAGACGACGGAGTTACATTCTTTCTCCTGGCAAACCTTCGCCACGGTGGGCGTGCAGGAGCCATCTGAGGCGCATGTGCCGGAGGTGTAGCAGGCGTCGACCGGGGTGCAAGTGTCCCCAACAACGATCGTGCAGACTCCGACAGAGCCGGCAACATTACACGCTTCGCATGTGCCACACGAGGCCTGGGCGCAGGAGACGCCGTCCACGCAGGAGTTGGACAGGCACTGCTCGTTTCGCTGGCAGGCCGTACCCTGTGCCCGGTCTTCGAGACAGGTGCCCCCGTCACAGTAGGCGTCGCCCTGGCAGTCGCTATCGCTCGCGCAGGAGGTCCGGCAGGCTGAACTCTCGGCGTTGCAGAGGTAGGGGGCGCAAGGGATCGGCGCTCCAGCGACGCATGATCCGGCTCCATCACAGGCGGTGCGAACTTCCTGGTCACCTTGGCAGGTTGTCGGGGCGCAAAGTATTCCTGCCGCGGTGTTGGTGGTGAAACAGCCACTGGCGGGGTCGCAATCGTAGGTTGCGCAGGTCGAGTCTGTCCCACAAATGACGTCTGAGCCGCCGGTGCAGACGCCGGTCTGGCATTGCTCGCCGGTCTTGCACGCGTTGCCGGAACTGCACCCAGTGCCGTCCGGCTGAGTCTCATACGCACATTCGCCGGTGGACGGTTCGCAGACGCCGGGCTGGTGGCAGTTGTCGGGGAGCGGACATGTCGCCGTTACAACGTCAACTCCCCGAGTGCAGGCGCCGGCCGAACAGATGTCTGCGGTGCAGAGATCACCTGTTTCGCATGTCACTCCGTCGGCGTTTGACCAGCCAACCGTGCTGACCATGGGTTGGCAGGTGCGGCAGACGTTCCCAGGCTCCTCTGCGCCGTCAGCATAGAAGGTCCCGTCAATGCGACAACCGGGCTGGCAGAGGCCGTCGGGTCCGCAGACCAGGCCGGCGCAGCACTGGCCGTCCTTGTTGCACTTGGATTGGGGGAGATTGGCCGGCTTGCACGTGTCGTCGGCACCGGCATCGCGCAGGCCGAGCAGAGCAAGCACTCCTGCCCCGGCTCCACCGACGGCGGCCCGGAGCAGGCTGCGACGTGATGAAGACCGTGCGACCGCGCGAGCCAGTTCATCGAAGCGCTGCCCGTCCAAGCAACCCTCCCGTCAGGGCGCACGGCTCTCCTGCCGCTCGCCAAGCAATCCGCTCGTTTCGTTCATTTCGACCCGATACATGCATCGTAGGGGCGGATAGAGCGGGCGTCAATCGTTCGTTCGCCCGAACCATCACTGCTGCTTCGCCATCATTTCGAATGGGTGATGGAGGTGTGCGAGCGGATGACGCTACGCCTGCGCTCAGATAGTCCCAGGTGATCGCCATGTCCTTTCGGCCCACGCTTGGCGGGGCACCGGATGCGGCCGTATACTCGCCGGGCTGTGGTGATCGCTAGGCTAGGTTTCCCCCCAGAGATGCTCAGGTCGAAGAGTCGGCGCTTTCGCGCGTCAGTTCTCGTGCTGCTCGTCGCAGCCCTCGTCGTTGGTCCCTGGT
>JAUJMG010000085.1:0-11248 GCA_030446955.1 Thermomicrobiales bacterium | reverse complement strand
GGCCTCCGGACCGGTCGGGGCCTTCGTGATGGAAATGAATGCGCTCGTCGGGTCGCTCGGTCTGGTAGACACCCAATTCCTCAATCCGGCCGGCGAAGATGAGGAAGGTCATTACTCCAGCGCCCACGACCTCGCCTACCTTGCCGCCGAGTTGTTGCGGGATCCCACCTTGACCGAGATCGTTCGAACGCCGTCGTGGCAGGGCACGTCAGTCGGCCCTGAGCAGCGGTTCTTCGATCTTGCAAATACCAATGCGCTGCTGGCTGAGGATCCATCTGTGATCGGCATCAAGACGGGCACGACAGAGAACGCGGGGGCCTGCCTGGTCGTCGCGCGGGAAGTCGATGCGGGAAATGTCGTGGTCAGCGTGACGCTGGGCAGTGAGCCACCGGTCTACGATGAGGCCGGAAACGTGACGGATGTGCGTTTTGACGAGATGAAAACGATCTTTGAGGGGCTGGATCGAGACTACGTCTGGCTTTCGCCCTCCTCGCCCGGTGAGGTGGCAGGCCTGGACGAGGCGATGGCCGCGTGGCAAGTCGCGCTGCAGCCGGGTCCGGCCATGGCGGTACCCGCGGACGAGGCCGGCGAAATCGCTTATCGGCTCCGCCTGGGACCGCCGGCAGAACCGAACGAGCGGGTAGGCCGCGTGCTATTCTTCGTCGAGTCCCGGCAGATCGGCGAGCTTCCGCTTTACCAAGCCCCGATTCTCAGCGAGCGGGGCGGCGACGCCAACACGGTGGGCGGCGCGGCACCGACGCCCGATACCAGCCGGTAAGACCGCAAGCGAGTCAGTTCTGCGCGCGTCACGGCGCGGCGGCGGTTATCGGGAATCATTCGTCCCCGTTCTATCTCTCAAACTCCCGATCGAGGGTGGAGGCGACGCACCATGGAGCGGCTGCAGCGTGTGATGGCTGCTCGCGGCGCGGGCTCTCGCCGTGCGGCCGAGGAGTTGATCCGCGCCGGACGGGTCGCCGTAGACGGTAAGACGGTGACCGAACTTGGCACCAAGGTCGACCCGCTGCGCGCCCAGATTCGCGTTGATGGCCGGCTGCTCCGCGCGCAGCGACCGCGTTCGATCCTTCTTAACAAGCCATCCGGCTACATCACCACCACAAGCGATGAGCGCGGCCGGTGGACCGTGATGGATTTGGTCGATGTGCCGGAGCGTGTCTATCCGGTCGGGCGGCTGGACCGGGACACAGAAGGCCTTCTTCTGCTCACCAACGACGGGGACATTGCCAACCGCGTCATGCACCCGCGCTACGGGTTGGACAAGGAGTATCACGTCCTTACCCTGAGCCGACCCGACGACCGGACGCTGACACGCGTGCGTGAGGGCATCACCGTTGACGGGCGCCGGATCGTGCCGAGCGAGTTCCGCATCCTGCGGGAGACGCGGGAAGGGCTGATTCTGCGCATTGTGATCCATGAGGGGCTCTACCACGTGGTGCGCAGGATGATGGACGCGGTCGGGATCCCAGTGGAGCGTCTGCGACGGGTGCGACTGGGCCCGTTGAGCCTTGAGGGAATTCCCAAGGGAACGTGGCGTGACCTGACGGCGGGAGAACTGGCGCAACTTCACCAGGCCTTGCGGCTGGACCATGATGACGAGGCGGAAGCGACAGCGGCTCCAGTGGGCCGGCGGGCACAACGACGCCGGGCGGCGGCTGCCGCCGGCCGCGCCACCGGTCGGACACGCGTGGAGGAGACGAAGGAGCCTAACGTTCCAGGGCGACCGACTCCGCAGCCGGCTCCAGCTTGGCGCCGCCCGCCTTCAGCCGATCGACGGGAGCGGCCAGGCGGAGGAGCTCGACCCGCAGCGGAAGACCGCCGGCCAAGCGGGCGCCCGAACGCTCCCCGCCCTACGAGGCAAGGAGCACCTTCAGAACGTGACGACCGGACCGATTCCGGTCAGAGGCGATATCGAGACAAATTCCCGCCGGCCGGCCGACGAGGCGAACCGCCGCCGCCAAGGGGTGACCGTGATGGTCGGAGGTTCGATGCCGGGAACCAGCCTGACCGTCCGTCCCGTAACCCGGGACCGCCAGGCAATGGGGGGAGAATTCGCCGGAAAGGTGAGCCGCCCGCGCCCGCTCCCCGGCGCAGGGATGACCGGCAGGCTCGGGGTGGCGGCTCGCCACAAGACCGCGGTCGCCCCGATCGCGGACCGGGTGATGTGCAGCCACAGGGGCCGGGCTCGCCCCGGCGGGGCGGTGAGCCGCTGAACCGGTTGCCGAGGAGGCCGATTCAGGGCGGTCCGGGAGGGTATCCGGGCACCGGTGGAGGACGACCCCAACGCGAGGCCGACAAGCAGGAGCGACCAGGGCAGCAGCGTGAGTTTGACCGAGACAAGCAGTCCGAACAGGATGCAGGACCACCGCTGGGTCGTCGCAATCGACGGCCCCGCCGCGGCGGGCAAGACAACAGTGGCCCGATTGCTCGCCGGCCGCCTCGGCGTGATCCTGTTTGACACCGGGGTCCTCTACCGCGCGGTGACGCTTGCCGCACTTCGCGCGGGAGTCGCCGCCTCCGACGCTCCAGCGCTGGCCGACCTTGCCGCCGCTCGCCACATAGACGTTACCCGACCCACCGCTCAGGACGGGCGTCTCTACGACGTGCACTTGGACGGCGAGGATGTGACCTGGGCCATCCGCGATCAGGCGGTCGAGGAGCGCGTCTCGGAGATCGCCGCCCACGCGGGTGTGCGGGACGCCCTGCTACCGGTTCAGCGCCGGATCGCCGACGGTGGTGCGGTGGTGATGGTGGGCCGCGACGTGGGAACAGTGGTCGTTCCGGACGCCGGGGTGAAGATCTTTCTCCTCGCCAGCCCGGAGGAGCGGGCTCGCCGCCGCCGACAAGAGTTGGCAGAGCGCGGGATGAATGTCAGCGTGACGGATGTGCTTGCTGAGCTGCGTCGGCGGGACGCCGTGGATACCGGACGCGCTGTTTCCCCACTCCGAGCTGCAGAGGACGCGATACCGCTTCAGACGGACGGTCTCACGGTTGACGCGGTGGTGGACGCGATTGAGCAGCACGTCCGGCGGGCATGGGCAGGGTTCGATGGAGCGAGCCGTGCCAACGGCCAACGAGGATGACCGGCACTGATCGAGGCCGTGACCAGATCGAGGATGTGGCTCGCGGAACCCTTCGGGGACGCTGGTTTCTCCTAGTCCGTGCCATTTTTCTCCTCGTGCTCCGCTTGACCATCGGCCTCCGGATCGAGGGGGTGGAGCGTGTGCCAGCCTCCGGGCCCATCCTGGTGGTCTGTAACCACCTGCACAACGCCGATCCGGTCCTGCTCTCAGCCTCTTTCCCTCGCCCGCTGCATTTCATGGCGAAAAAGGAGCTCTTTGAGGTGCCCGGCGTCGGCTGGCTGATCCGTCGGGTTGGCGCTTTTCCAGTGGATCGCGGGAAAGCGGACCGATTGGCGCTTCGTCGAGCGGAGGCAGCCCTGCAGCAGGGAATTGCCGTGGGCATGTTCCCAGAGGGAACCAGGAGTGTCTCCCGGTCGTTGCAACATGCTCTTCCCGGGGCCGCACTTGTGGCGCTGCGCGCGCAGGTGCCGATTCTTCCGATGGTGATCACCGGGTCGGAGCGGTTGCCGGGGAACGGCGCGAAGGCGCGCCGGGAGGCTGGCGTGAGGGATCCGGACCCAGGTCATCCCGGGATCCGGGTCCGAATCGGGCAGCCGTTCCACCTGCCTTCGCCACCGGGCGGTGGGCGATTGAGCAGCGAGGCAGCAATCGAGTTGATGATGGCGGAGGTCGCGCGTCTCCTGCCGTCCGCCTATCGCGGCGTCTACGCCGAAGTGGCAGAACAGACGGCTGAGGCCACTAGCGGAGGCACGCGCGGTACCGTCTGAGGACCGGCACCGGACTGGCTATTCCTCCTCAACCAAGACGGCCTCCGTCTCGGCTTCCGCCCGGGTTCTCCGTCCCCGGCGGCCTGCCGTCGCAAGTTCCGGCTCCTCATCGCCCCAGACAAGCTCATGATCCGCGATGTGGACGACATCACCCTGCTGGATGCCCTGCCGCGTCAACTCCTCGCTGATACCACTGGATTCGAGGACGCGCTGGAAGCGCAGAACCGCGTCGTCGTTGGCGAAATTGGTCATCTTCGTGAAGCGCTCGATGCCGATACCGACGACCTCAAAGTGGTGGGTCGAGCGACGACGCACCTCCCACGCCCGCTCGTCCACATTGGCCAGCGTGTACCGCCGTCGCTCCTGGGGCTTCTCGGCCTGCTCTCGACGCAGTTGCTCCAGCTCCCGGAGTTCAGCTCCCACGGCATTCATCAGCAGTTCCACTCCCTCGCCCGTGGCGGCCGAGATGGGGAAAACCTGATGGGCTCTCTTCTCAAGAGTGGAGCGAACCCGGCGAAGGTTGTCGCGTGCCTCGGCGAGATCGATCTTATTCAGAGCGACCAGCATCGGTTTGGCGCGGAGCTCCGGGTCGAAGAGTTCCAACTCGGCGTTGATGATGCGGAAATCTTCCAGCGGATCTCGGCCCTCCAGGCCGCCGGCCGCGTCCAGCACGTGGACGAGCACTTTCGTTCGCGTCACGTGACGGAGAAACTCATGACCGAGTCCGGAACCGGACGCGGCGCCTTCGATGAGCCCAGGGATGTCGGCCAGGACGAACGTTTGGCCGCCGCGCCCGCCAATCTCCACGACGCCGAGGTTTGGCTCCAGGGTGGTGAACGGGTAGTCGGCAACCTTTGGCCGGGCGGCGGACGCGGCCGAGAGCAGCGTCGATTTCCCCGCGTTGGGAAGGCCGACCAGTCCCACGTCGGCAATCAGCCGCAACTCAAGGCGGAGCCAGAACTCCTCTCCTGGCTCCCCCAACTCGGCCAGTCGAGGCGCCTGCCGCGTGGACGTTTTGAAGTGGGTGTTGCCGAGGCCGCCGCGGCCGCCCCGGGCGACCACCACCTCCTCCTCCGGCTCGGTGAGATCCGCAAGGACTTCGTCGGTCTCGTCGTTCCAGACAACCGTCCCGGGCGGAACGTTGATGGTGAGATGATCGCCGTTTTTGCCATGCCGGTTGCGCTTCCCCCCAGCCCCGCCACTCTCGGCCTTGAAGTGCTGGTTGAACTGAAAGGGCAAGAGGCTGGTGAGATTGGGCTTGACCTGCAGACGGACATTGCCTCCGCGCCCGCCGTCGCCACCGTCCGGGCCACCACGCGGCACGTATTTCTCGCGCCGGAAGGAGGCTGAACCGTTGCCTCCATCACCAGCCTTCACATGGATCTTTGCGCGATCAACGAGCACGGGAGCCTCCTAAGAAGTACCTGGACATCCGACGCCGGATATCAGGCGCCAGATGACAGTGGTCAGACGCCAGAGGTCAGAAACGCGAGGGCCGATCGTCGTGGTGTTCGCGGACCAAGCCTTGGTCCTCCTGGTCCTGATGAGCAATCCGTGGACCAGGAACAACGAAGGGGCGGCCACGGCCGCCCCTTCGTTCTCGCTTCTAACTTCTGGGCCTCTGACGTCAATCCAAGTAATCGCGCAGTTTCTTAGCACGGCTCGGGTGGCGCATCTTCCGAAGCGCCTTCGCCTCGATCTGGCGTATCCGCTCCCGGGTGACCCCGAACTCCCGCCCCACCTCTTCCAGCGTGCGAGCCCGTCCATCGTCGAGGCCGAAACGCATCTCCAGGACACGCCGCTCGCGCTCTGACAACGTCTCGAGAACACCCTCCAGGTGCTCCTTAAGCATCTGCCGAGAGGCGGCATCTGCTGGAGCGAGGACCTTGTGATCTTCGATGAAGTCGCCGAGGCTGCTGTCCTCTTCCTCGCCGATCGGCGTCTCCAGGCTCACCGGCTCCAGGCTGATCCGGGTGATCTCTCGCACCCGCTCCGCCGGCAACTCCATGGCCGCGGCGATCTCTTCGGAGGTGGGCTCCCGTCCGAGTTCCTGCTGGAGGCGACGAGAGGTGCGGACGAGGCGATTGATCGTCTCGACCATGTGGACCGGGATGCGGATCGTGCGGGCTTGGTCGGCAATGGCGCGGGTGATCGCTTGTCTAATCCACCAGGTCGCGTAGGTGCTGAACTTGTACCCCTTGTGATGCTGGAACTTCTCGACCGCTCGGATCAGACCGAGGTTGCCCTCCTGGACAAGGTCCAGCATCCCCATCCCACGGCCAACGTATTTCTTTGCCACCGACACGACGAGCCGAAGGTTCGCCTCCGTGATGGCAACCTTGGCCCGGGCGCCGGCCTCAATTTGCCCTTCCCAGCGCCGCGCGACGCGAGCGGCCTGCGCCCGGAAGATCCGGTCGACCTCTGCGTCATCAGGCCAGGTCTCCGTGCCGCGAATCATGTTCTGGATCGCGACGGGCAAGAGATCCCACTCGACGGTCCGCTGGCGAAGGGACTCCTCCAGCTCCTCCGGAGAAAGGCCGAGTACCTTGCAGACTTCCTGGATGGCGCCTTCAGGAACCTGCGTCAATGGGAGCACCCGCCGCAGCATCATCGGCTTCGGCGGAACCGAAACCTCCGGGTGGATGGCGGCGTGGAGCGTCTGAACGTGGACCCAGTTCTCGCGGAAGGCGTGGTAGATGGCGCGGCCGAGAACGTCGGCTTCGGGTTCCTCGCCGTAGTCGTCGCGGAGGGCTTCGCGGCGCTGAACGAGGTAATCTCCCCGCTCCATCGCCATTGCCAACTCGACTTCCCGGGCCCCGGTGAGCAGCGGCACGCGACCAATTTCGCGCAGATACATTCGAACCGGGTCGTCCAGGGCCACGGCGCCGGCGTCGAAGTTGACGTCGGGCACGGTGGGCAGCGCCGGTCCGTCGTCCTCGTCATCCGCGTCAACCGCCACGATGGCAGTTCCGTCATCCTCGCCATCACCCGTGGTGGAGGTGAGGGCGTTGAGTTCGGCGAGGCGCTGGCTGAGGGCATCGGCACCGGTGGGGTCGCCGTCGACCGCGGGAAGAGCCTCCAGGAGAGCCTCTAACGCAATCGCGCCATCGGCTTGTTCACTGCGGTCTGGGATGATGTCGTCTGCCAAGATGTTGTCCCCCTCGTCGTCGAAGACCGCATCGTCTTCGCCTGCCAATCCCCGCGGCGCTGGCCTCCCGGCACCTCCCTCTATCGAGCGGGCGTTCCCCCTTCGTTGCTCCTTGTTGATAGAGGCCGCTCGCCCCTGGGGCTCTCGCGGGCCTCGCTCAACCGGCGGTTCTTCGTCGGGCTGTCGGTCCATCGATCTACGCTCCGCGCTCGAAGAATGAGCCTGAATGAGCGGATGACGACGTATCAGCCCCGGTGCCTCCGGGGCCCCGATGGGAGAAACGGCGGATTCTTGACGTTACGCCGCGCCAGCCTGACGCCGTACGGAGGAAGGCCCCGTACCTTTGGCGCGAAGAGTTTTGGACTTGGGTACGCTACTACGTCGCGTCAAAGTGCGCAAGCGCCGCAATTTCGGTCGCATCAGCCACGAGCGTATCGGCATCCTGTCCCGGCAGAATGTCCATGGCGAGCACATCCTCATATCGCTCCCGGCGGCGAATGAGGCGAGCCCGGCCGTTGTTGACGAGGACCGCAGCCGGTCGCGGCGCGAGGTTGTAGTTGCTGGCCATGGAGAGCGTGTAGGCGCCACAGGCTGGCAGTGCCAGCAGATCCGCGGTGTCCAAGGGCGGAAGGGAGGCATCTGATAGGAGCAGGTCACCTGACTCGCAGAACTTTCCGGCGACGGTGACAATGGCTTCAGGGCCCTCCCCAGGTCGGTTGGCGATCGTCGCCGCGTAGCGGGCCCCATAGAGCGTGGGGCGGATGTTGTCCGCCATCCCGCCATCGACGGATACATACCGTCGCACCCCAGGGATGTCCTTGACGGCGCCAACCCGGTAGAGCGCCACGCCGGCTGCCCCGATGATGGAGCGCCCAGGTTCTACGACGAGTTCCGGCAGGGAAAGTCCTCGCTCTTCGCATCCCGAGCGGACGGCAGCTGCCATACTTGCCGCCCATTCCTCGATAGGTGCTTCTTCGCCGCCCTCCTCGTAGGCGATGCCGAACCCGCCGCCCGGGCTGAGCACATGCGGCACGACCCCATGGGTGTGCCACATGGAGGCGGCGAAGTCGAGAACGACCCGGATCGTCTCCTCGTAGGCTGCGACCTCAAACAGCTGGGAGCCGATGTGGGCGTGGTAGCCAACCAGGTCTAGGCCCGGCGTGGCGAGGATCTGCGCGACAGCGGTCTCTGCCACACCGGTTTGAATCGGTAACCCGAACTTGGAATCAAGCACTCCGGTGCGGATCTTGACGTGGGTATGCGCTTCAACGCCGGGATTCAATCTCAGGAGGACTCGGACGGTCGCTCGGCGTCCGGCAAGGAGGGCCGACAGTAGGTCGATTTCCCGCTCGTTGTCGACGGCGATCAACCCGATTCCGGCGTCAATGGCCTCGCGTAACTCCTGCTCCGACTTGTTGTTGCCGTGAAAGGTCATTGCAGAGGCGGGGATGCCAGCTTGAAGCCCCGCGTACAGTTCGCCACCGGAGACGACATCCAGTCCGACGCCTTCCTCCAAGAGGAGTGCCGCGATGGCCGGCGAGAGGTAGGCCTTGCCCGCGTAGACCACCCTCGAGCGCGGATAGGCCGTCTCGAAGGCACGCCGGAACCGTCGAGCTTGATGGCGCACGGTAGTCTCATCGAAGACATAGAGGGGCGTGCCAAAGTGATCGGCCAAGGCCGTGAGGGCAATGCCCCCAATTACGAGCTGTCCGTCGGGGTTTCGCTGTGCGGTCAGTGGCCAAAGCACGGCATCACTCGCAGCATTCGTCGCAAATCGTCCCGGCGGTCGTCGCCGGTCACCATGTTGTCGTGGTCAGCGACGGCGGATCGACACTTGGATGCACCCCTCGCGTGGGTTCGGAATAGTGTACGGACACCGCGACGAATGCGCAAGGGGAAGGTTCTACCCTCCAAAGAATCCATAGTTTCCCGGGCACGCTCAGGGTCTACCACCGCGCTTTCGGTCATTCCCCCGGGCTCGATGGGCTCCGTCCACGAACGGGACCGATTGCTATACTTCGCCCGCCGCCCCAGATTCACCTCAGGCGTCGTAGCGGTGTGCGAATACAGTTGTCGATCCTCACAAGCGAGAGTTCAATGCCCCCGACCAGCATCTTGAGTGTTAGCGATCTCACCAAAACCTTCGGGACCGAGGAGATTTTCTCCGGGGTCACGTTCCAGGTCGCCGAGCGGGAGCACGTGGCCCTGGTCGGGGTCAATGGTGCCGGGAAGTCTACCCTGCTCCGCATCGTCGCCGGCGCCGAGCATGCCAACAGTGGAACGGTCGTCCGCGCTACGGGCTTGCGAGTGACCTACCTACCGCAGGAGGCGCGTTTCACCAGCGACCGCACCGTTCGCGAAGAGGCCCGCTCCGCGTTCGAACCGGTGTTGTTAGCCGGGGAGCGGATGCGAGAGATCGAGGCCGCGATGGGTACGGCCGGAGAGGGCGAACTGGAAGCCCTCCTAGAGGAGTATGATCGCCTGCAGATCCGCTTTGAAGCGGCCGGCGGGTATGACGTGGAGCACCGGACCGATGAAGTGCTCTCGGGCCTTGGCTTCAGTGAGGAGCAGTGGGCAGAGCCGGTGAATCGGCTCAGCGGCGGCCAGAAGACCCGGGTTGCCCTGGTCAAGGCACTGCTCGCGGACCCTGATCTCCTGCTCCTCGATGAGCCCACGAACCATCTTGACCTTGAGATGCTGGAGTGGTTGGAGACGTTCCTGCGCGGCTGGAACGGAGCCTGCCTGATCGTCTCCCATGACCGCTACTTTCTTGACCGCGTGACGAGCCGGACGCTCGATCTCGCCTTCGGTCGCCTAGAGGATTATCCGGCTCCGTACGGCCGCTTCCTCAAACTGCGCGAGGAGCGAATGGCGCGCCGCGTCCAGGAGTACGAGGAGCAGCAGGCATTCATCGCTCGCACGGAGGAGTTCATCCGCAAGTACAAGGCGGGTCAGCGCTCGAAGGAAGCGCGTGGACGCCAGACCAGGCTGGAGCGGATGGAACGCTTGCAGCGCCCCCAGGAGCACGAGGCGCTGTCACTGAAGATGGGCTCAGCGGTCCGGAGCGGCCGGGTGGTGCTGCACCTCTCGCCACTGCAGGTCGGCTACCCGCCCGAGGCGGCGAATGGGCATGGTCAGGCCGAGGTTTTGGTCCGGACGCCTGAGCTCGAGATTGAGCGTGGGGATCGCGTCGGGCTCCTCGGACCGAACGGCAGCGGCAAGACGACGCTGTTGCGGACGCTGACGGGACAGCTCCAAGCCTTGAAGGGGCGGTTTCAGTTCGGGACCAACGTCAAGGTGGGGTACTACGCGCAGGCGCACGAGCAGCTCCATCGTGAAGGAACCCCGCTTTCCACAATCCTCAATGCGCAGCCGATGAGCGAGGAGGCGGCTCGCACCTATCTGGGGCGGTTCCTGTTCAGCGAGGACGATGTCTTCAAGCCGGTGGGCGCCCTATCGGGTGGTGAACGGTCGCGGCTGGCGCTTGCCGTGCTCCTCCTTCAACAGGCCAATCTGCTCGTGCTGGATGAACCGACGAACCACCTCGACATCCACGCCCGCGAGACGCTGGAGGAGATGCTCGGCGACTTCGACGGAACCATCCTGTTTGTCTCCCACGATCGATACTTCATCGACCGCATCGCGACGCGGATCTGGGCCATCGAAGGGGGAGGGCTGAAGACCTACCTCGGCAACTACACGGACTACCAGCGGCAGCTGGGCCGGCGGGAGGCCAAGGCGAAGGAGACCGAGCGGGCAGCAGAAGTCGTGGCCGTCAAGAGTGTGAAGGAGACGGCGCCGCACCCGGCCCCGCCTCGTCAGCCCGACGGAAGAGCGCAAAAGTCGCTGATGCAGGCCGAGCGAGACATTGCCAAACTGGAGGGGAAGCTCAACGAGCTCAGTGATGCGCTGGCCGTGGCCAGTATCGACGCTGATGTTGATGCCCTCGGCCGCCTTGGAACGGAGTACGAGCGCACCCAGACCGAGCTTGAGGAAGCTTACGCCCGCTGGGAGACGCTGAGCGCTCAGTTCGAACTGGCGGCTGGGACCGCACCCAGCCGTTGACGAAGATCGAGCTGCTCGAGAGACACCCCGCCTAGGGCCAAACCCAACCTTCCGGCGTTCGCCGTGCGGCAAGGAGGAGAGCGTGGCGACGGAACGGGCAGGCGTGTTCGAGCGTCCGGTCATCAACGTCGAGGGGCAGCGTGTAGCGCTCGGCCCTTACCGTCGCGACC
>JAUJMG010000084.1 GCA_030446955.1 Thermomicrobiales bacterium | reverse complement strand
CGGGGGTGGGGGCGTTGTGCGACCGGATCATCCGGATGAGCGACGGCCTCATCGTTGGGGAGGAGATTCCTTCGCCGATGTCCCGGACCGAGCTTGGTGCAACGCTGGCCGTCGCGGGCGCCGGTCACTAGGCGCTCAATGCCGCTGATTGGCGGGCGACGTACAATCGCCGCGGACAGCACCCGCCCATAATCCCCCATGCTGGGCCAAGTCGACGGGATGGGACGGAAGAGTCGCTAACCGTCGAAGATTCGTGCTTCCTGGTCCCAACCGGCGCTCAATCGCCTGAAGCTCACGCGGTTAGCCGCGAGGGCCTTTCGGGATGGCGGTTACCCGACGGGAGTGGCCGCTGGAGTTGCTGGCCAGGTGAGGGGTGAGTCGTGAACGAGATTTTCGGCGTCCCGATGACGATCATTATGCTGGTGCTCCTGGCGCTGCTGGCGGTCTGCCTGCTCTCAGTGGCCTGGGTGGCGTGGCGCCGCCCAGTGATCTTCAAGCTGGGGGTACGGAACATTCCCCGGCGGCGAGCGCAGACGACGCTGGTCGTGGTTGGGCTGATGCTCTCGACCCTGATCATCGCGGCGGCGTTAGGGACCGGCGACACCATCGACTACTCGGCGACCTCCGAGACCTACCGACAGCTGGGTGAGGTGGACGAGCTCGTCGTCTACAGCAAGGCCAGCGACGGTGAGGGAAACGTCAACTCAGGTTTCAGCGCGCGCTTCGACCAATCCGTCGTGGAGCAGATCGAGCAAGCGTTCGCCGGCGACCCGCTCGTCGATGGGGTAATGCCGGTGCTGGTGGAAACAGTGCCGGTGGTCATCGAGCGATCCGGACAGGGCGAGCCACAGACCAACCTTGTCGGCATCGACGTCAGCCGGCTGACGACCGTTGGCGGTCTCCAGAGCGTGGATGGCCAGTCTATCGACTTGGCGGCAACCCCCGTGGACAGTGTGGTGCTGAGCGAGACTGCCGCGGAAAAGCTGGATGCTGTAGTCGGGGACAAGATCACGATCTTCTATGGGAACCGCCCCCTTCCACTGACAGTAGCCGGGATTGCGGTCGATTCACCGCTGAGCGGGCGGTTCGACCCCATCAACCCAGGGATGGTGGTCCCGCTTGATCGCCTTCAGACGGCGACGGGGCAGGAGGGCAAGGTCACCCTCGTCGCCGTGTCTAACCGGGGCGGGGTCCGGGATGGTTTGGACGAGACGGATGCGGTGGTCGCCAAGCTGAAGCAGACCTTGGCCGGCCAGGACCTGGGCGTCGACCCGATCAAGAGAAACTCGATCGACCTCTCGAAGCAGTTTGCTCAGATCTTCACCGGGCTCTTCCTGATCCTGGGGCTCTTCTCGATCGGTGCCGGCATCCTCCTCATCGTGTTGATCTTCACGATGTTGGCGGCGGAGCGGCGTCCGGAGATGGGCATGGCTCGCGCGGTCGGCACGCAGCGTCGACAGTTAATCCAGCAGTTTGTCTCGGAGGGAAGCGGCTATGCGGTTTTAGCCGGGCTCGTCGGGGCGGCACTCGGGGTGGCGGCGGCGTATGGAATCGCGGCGGGGCTCAACACGCTGTTCGGTGACTTTGGGCTGGCGATTGAGGCCCGTGTCACTCCGCGGTCGCTGGTCGTGGCCTACTGCCTTGGGGTCGTGATCACCTTCCTGGCGGTGGTCGGCTCCTCCTGGAAGATCAGCCGCCTTAACATCGTCGCCGCCGTGCGGGACATCCCCGACGTCTCCTCACCGAAGCGGAAGAAGCTGCCCCTGCTCTGGGCGGGGCTGCTCCTGCTCGTTGGCTCGCTTGCCACGTGGCAAGGCAAGGCGGTCGAGTCCGCGTTCCTCTTCTACGCTGGGATGAGCCTGCTGCCGTTTGGTGTGGCGCTCATCCTCCGCTTCTTCGGCATCCGGAGCCGTCCCATCTTCACGGTCGCCGGGCTCTACCTGCTGACGCTGTGGTTGTTACCGTCCGACACCGCGGAGCGACTGTTCGGCACGCTGGACGGCAACTTTGAGATGTTTTTCCTGTCCGGGGTCTTCATGGTCCTCGGTGCCACCATCCTGATCGTGAACAATCTGGACCTCCTCCTGGCCGGGGTCTCGCGCTTTGGCTCATTGTTCCAGTCCAAGCTGCCGGCCGTGCGGACCGCGATCGCCTACCCTGGCGCGTCCAAGGGCCGGACCGGGCTGACGATCGCCATGTTCTCCTTGATCGTCTTCTCGCTGGTGATGTTCTCAACCATCAACCAAAACTTCGTGAACCTCTTTCTCGGTGACGAGGCCAATGCCGGCTGGGACGTGCGGACCGACGCCGCCAGTGCCAACCCCATCGAGGATTTCCAGGCCGCGCTTGCAGCCAAGCAGGTTGATACGTCCGGCTTCCAAACAACCGGCTCGGTCACCACCGCTAACTTCCAGAGTGGCCTGAGGCTGGCGGGGACCGACGACTGGAAGACCTACGTGCTGCGGGGCATGGACGCCGTCTTCATTGAGGAGAGTGAGATCACGTTCCAACAGCGGGCCGAGGGATACATCGACGACGCGGCGATCCTGGAGGCGCTGAGGACCGACCCCACTGCGGCAGTGGTCGATATCAATGCGCTGCCGGCGGATGATGGCCCGTTTGGAGGCGCCGATCCGGACCGGTTCGCCCTGGAGGGGCTTGCTCAAACCGACGAGACCTTTGCCCCGGTTTCGATTGAAGTTGAGAACCCGGAGACCGGACAGCCGGTGCCGTTGAAGGTCATCGGGGTCATCAATAGCAAGATCAGCAGCCTGTTTGGCGTCTACGCGAACCAGGCGACGGTTCAGCAGATCTTTCCGAAACCGGTCTTTACATCCTACTTCACGCGGCTGGCCGACTCCGGGCAAGCTGAGCCGACTGCGAAAGCGATCGAGGCGGCGCTGCTCAGCAACGGTGTGCAATCTACGTCCATTCGAGACGAGTTAGAGGACCAGCAGCGGCAGTCCAGCATCTTCCTGTACATCATCCAGGGATTCATGGGACTGGGGCTGATCGTCGGAATTGCCGCAGTGGGCGTGATCGCGTTCCGATCGGTGGTGGAACGGCGCCAACAGATCGGGATGCTGCGGGCACTGGGCTACCAGCGGTCGCTCGTCTCGCTCTCGTTCCTGATCGAGACGGCCTTCGTCGTCGGACTCGGTGTTCTTTCTGGGACCATCCTCGGGCTCTGGCTGGCCCGCAACCTCTTTACGAGCGAGGAGTTCGCGTCCGCCGAGGCCGAGTTCGTGATCCCATGGACAATAGTGCTGGTTATCCTCATGGTCACGGTCGTGGCAGCATTACTGATGACATGGATTCCTGCCCGCCAGGCATCCAAGCTCGCCCCGGCCGAAGCGCTTCGATACGAGTAGACATCGGACAGGGGGCGCCATGAAGAAGGCGGGAATTCTGAATCGGCGGCTGGCCATGACCATCGCGACGATGGGGCACACCGATCTACTCGTGGTGGGAGACGCCGGGCTACCGGTTCCGCCGGGTGTCCCCTGTGTGGACCTCGCTGTGACTGCGGGGTTGCCGGCGCTGCTGGACGTGGTTCAGGCGATCGCGACGGAGCTACAGGTCGAGGGCGTCATGCTGGCGGAGGAGACACGAGAGCGGCGCGACTCCCTGGCCGACGACCTGCTGCCCCTCTTTCCAGGCGCTGAGGTGATGTGGGTGTCCCACCAGGCGCTGAAGAAGACATCGGAGCTCGCCCGTGCGGTCGTCAGGACCGGGGAGACCACTCCCTACGCGAACATCATTCTCAGGAGCGGGGTCACGTTTTAACCGGGCGCTGCTCGACCACCCGTGTTTCGCGAGCGATCCGGGGGAGGTTGTCAGACCGATTCCGACCGGCGTGGCAATCGGGCCGTGCCGACAACGCTTGTGGAAGCCTTCTCACGGCGCAGGACGGTAACGCCAACCATGGTGGCTTGCCTTGATGACGGCCATCTGACCGGAATGTCCACGCGTAGACTTCGGTAGAGCCGACGCCACTGACTTGCGCTGTTCCATCCCGGAGGGATTCTTATGCATCAACTGTGGCATTGGCGTTCGCTGTCACTGGTCGCGGTGGCGCTCCTAATGGCGGGCTCGTCACACACCCTCGGAGCCTCACCCTCCACTCCTACCGAGACGGCGCCGGAATCGTGCCTGGAGATGGAAACGTACCCCGTGCCGACCGGCGAGCACCCGCACGACGTGGCGCCCGCGGCCGACGGGAAGCGGGTCTGGTACACGGCGCAAGCGACCGGCGCTCTCGGACTGCTGGATCCGGTGACGGGCAAGGTCGAGACCATTCCGCTTGGCAGTGGCTCCTCCCCTCACGGGGTGATTGTCGGGCCGGACGGTGCGGCGTGGGCGACCGACTCCGGGCTCAATGCGATCGTGCGGGTGGACGAGGAGTCCCGGGAAGTGACCGCGTACCCGCTCCCCGGCGAGAACGCCAATCTCAACACTGCCGCGTTCGATACGGAAGGGGTCCTCTGGTTCACCGGTCAGAACGGTGTCGTTGGACGGCTCGACCCAAGCGCGGAGCATCCGGCGGTTGAGGTGATTGAGGCACCGAGAGGGCGGGGCCCCTACGGCATTACCGGGACGCCGGATGGAGCGATCTACTTCGTCTCTTTGGCCGGAAATTACCTTGGACATATCAAGCAAAGCGGCGACGGCTTTCATGTGGAGGAACTGGACCCTCCAACGCCAGGGCAGGGGGTGCGGCGGGTCTGGGCGGACTCGATGGGTGTGCTCTGGATCAGCGAGTGGAACGCCGGACAGGTGGCCCGCTTCGACCCGGCTAGGCAGGCATGGACAGAGTGGAGGTTGCCGGGTGAGGCGCCCCAGGCCTACGCCGTCTACGTTGACGATCGGGACGATGTTTGGCTGAGCGACTTTGCCGCCAATGCCTTGGTTCGGTTCGACCCGACCACGGAGCAGTTTGTCTCCCTTCCCCTTCCGGATGAAGGGGCTCGAGTCCGTCAGATTCACGGTCGCCCAGGTGAAGTCTGGGGAGCAGAGTCCGGAGCGGACAAGCTTGTGGTGGTACGCACCACTTGCTAGCGCCGTTGTCACTCCTGGTATGAGCAGCCGAACGGGATATCGGGAGCCATGAAACGCCAGGGACCTCTCGCGTCCGCTCGGTGAACTGGCCTCGGCAGCAGAAGGGGCATGGCTATCGTCTGCCCCAAAGGAGGGTGCGCGCGTCCCTTGTCAAGAGAGGAAACCTGGAGGCCGAGGTTGTTCCGCTCCGCGTTCTTGTTCCTCCTGGTGGCGCCGACGACGGCCGTGAAACATGTCGAACCGGACTGGCGTTGGTAGGATGGAATGAACACGTGCCGCGTGGAGAGACGCGGCTAAGCGAGCAACACTTAGACTGCCTCAACGTGGCGACCGCTGTCTCCGCCGGCGGCGGGCCATCGATGTCGGGCAAGTGATGGAAGAAGGGCCGCGCGGGGTATCAGCGTTTTCTGCCATCACCATTTGAGGCGCGGGGCTTTATCGGAGGCGAAAGTTGGGTACGTATGCCGATCGACGGGTCAAGATTGTGGCTACCCTGGGACCGGCGGTGGCCGGCCGGGACACCGTGCGCGAGCTCTTGGAAGCGGGCGTGGACGTGGCCCGTATCAATGCGGCGCATGGCACAAGTGACGACCGTGCCCGCTTGATTGAGGATGTCCGGGCGGCGTCGCAGGATCTTGGACGGCTGGTGCCGGTGCTGTTCGACCTGCAGGGGCTGAAGATCCGGACCGGGAAGTTGGAGAGTGGCGATCCAGTTCCCGTCGCGCGGGGCAGCATGGTTGAGGTGGTGCCAGAGGCCGTGCCGACCAGCGCCGGGCGGATCGGGGTCGGGTACGACCGCCTGCTGGACGTCATCCAGCCCGGGTCGCGGCTGTTGATCTCCGACGGGTTGATTGAGCTGCTCGTCGAGCGGGTAGGTAATGGGGTAGCCACCTGCATCGTTGGTCGCGGCGGTCTGCTCAACAGCCGGCAGGGCGTCACACTGCCTGGGGCGCCGATCCGGGGCGGTGCGCTCACGGAGACCGACCGCGGTGACGTCGCGTTCGCCGTCGGCCAGGGCGTCGATTACCTTGGACTGAGCTTCGTCAACGAGGCTAGTGATCTGGTGCTGGCGCGGGGTACCGCCGGCGCCTACGGCTCGCAGACGCCAGGGCTCATCGCCAAGATCGAGCGACCAGAGGCACTGGCGAATGTGCGCGATATCGCTTCCCAGGCAGACGCGGTGATGGTCGCGCGGGGGGATCTTGGGGTCCAGCTGCCGCCGGAGCGGGTGCCTCGGGCACAGAAGGAGATCATTGGGGTCGCCAACCAACTTGGGTTACCGGTGATCACGGCTACGCAGATGCTGGAGTCGATGATTACCCAGCCGGTCGCGACCCGGGCCGAGACGAGTGATGTCGCGAACGCGGTCTGGGACGGGACTGACGCGGTGATGCTGTCAGCCGAGACCGCGATGGGGCGCTACCCGGTAGAGGCGGTTCAGACGATGGACCGGATCATCCGGGAGGCGGAGAAAGACGGACCCATCCGGAGTGAATCGGCCGCCAAGCCGTTGCCTGGGACGAGCAGGGACGCTGGATTGGCGTTTGCCGACGCGATCGCGCGGGCGGCTTATGCCCTGTCTGATCAGACCCCGACCGGGCACATCGTCGTCTTTACGCTCGCGGGCTCCGCAGCCCGTCGCATTGCGAAGTACCGGCCCCAGCCGCCAATCATCGCTGTCGCCACGGACGAGGCGGTGGCCCGGCGCTTGAATCTGGTCTGGGGAGTCCGAGCGCTCACGGTGCCGATCGAAGAGGATCCGGACAAGATGTTCCGGGAGGCTGGCAAGGCGATTATCGACGCCGGCCTGGCGACGCCGGACGAGTACGCGCTGATTGTCGGTTCGCTCCCGATGTTGCGGGTTTCCGGGAGAACAAATCTCGTCCACTTCCGGCGGTTGGGGACATAGGCGAGCAGCCAGGTGAGGGAACCGTCGCTCAACCATTGGGGTCTGCCGGGATCCTAAGGATGGCCGATTGCGGCCTGAAGGTCTTCGGTTCCCTGGACCGGAAGCGCCAGACGTTGGCGCCCCGGGCAACCCGAGGATGTCCGGATCTGATTGCCGCCTCCCGGCATTGGAACGGCGACGTTTGCTCGAGCCACAGATGGTAGGGGTCCATTCGGGGTGTAAAACACCCTTCTAGGGTGCCGGCGGAGGCGCCCGCGTCAGGGACGACATCGTTCCCTGGTGGATGTCGGTTCTATCGACAAAGGGGGGAACGTGGATTACCCGAGGCGACTGGCGGCGGTCCGTGAGGTCATGGGGGAGCGAGGGATCGACCTCCTCTACCTGCCTCGGGCGGCGAACCTGTTCTGGCTGACGGGAATCCGGCGGGAGCCTGTCCAGGGTACGGATCACAACGCTTACGGCGACTGGGTGGCGGGTGGGTACATTGGGCTTGACGGTCCCGTGCGGTTGGTGGCGCCCCGGATGGGCGGAGCGTTTTTCGTCGAGGAGGCAGCGGGAAAGCCGTGGTTCGAAGAGGTCCGGCTGGTGCGCGAGCCGGAAGATCCTCTCGCTGTGCTGCGGGAAACGCTGGATGGCTTCGGATTGACGGATACCGGTCGTTCCGTCCGGATCGCGGTGGATGAGCGGACCTGGACGCAAACGACGCTTGCCATGCAAGCATTGATTCCGCGGGTTGTGTTGTCGTCGGCGAGTGACCTCATCTCGCCGCTGCGGATGCTCAAGGACGACGACGAACTTGCGGCGATGCGCCGCGCCGCGCACGTGGCCGATCTTGTGTTCGAGGTAGCGGTCGCCGCGCTGAGGCCGGGGGTTACGGAGCAAGAGGTCGTCCATGAGATCGGCCGCGCCTTCCTGCTGTTTGGGGCGGAGTACACCTCCTTCCCGACAGGCGTCTACTTCGCGGGGGAGGGGCCACTGGACGCGGCTGGGACGCTGCGGGAAGGACGCCGGCCCCTGTGGCACGGCGACTCGGTGATGTTTGATTTCGGCGGGGTGGTGGATGGCTACTGCTCCGATTTCGGCCGCTCGGCTTTTCTCGGCGAGCCCTCGGCGGACTACTTAGGAGTCCACGAGACGGTGCGCCTCGCCCAGGCGGAGGCGATGAAGGCGATGGTCCCGGGGCGCTGCACCACGGCCGAGGCCAATGGGATTGCCCGTCGGGTCATCGCCGACGCCGGCTACGATGCCGGCTTCACCCACCGCCTCGGTCATGGGATCGGCGTCACCGTCCACGAGCCACCGTTTCTAGATGGGGTGGATCAGACGATGCTCCAGGACCGCATGACCTTCACCGTCGAGCCAAGCATCATCCTCCCAGGTCGATTTGGCAATCGGGTCGAGGACGTGGTGTTGGTCACGGCGGAGGGCGGAGTGCCCCTCGGCAACGTGGACCGCCAGCTATACATCATTTCGTAATCGCCCCGGCGTTGTTCGCCAGCCGCTCCGCCTCATCGGCCCCATGATGCCCAGGTGAACGCATGCGTGAGCTATGTTCCGGTGAGTCCCGGGAGGCCATACTCGCCGCCCAACGATGAAGGCAGAGCGCTCCTATCCCCAAGGGTCGTCGCCCTCGGGTAGGCGGCCGCCGAACCGACCCATCTCGCCCCGGTCCGCGGTGGCAAGTTCAACCAGGCGGTCGAGAAAGGCGTCGAGGCCGACTTCGGGATGGTGGAACCGGAAGCGACCGATCTCGTAAGACGTCTGCTGGCCCGGCTCGAACGCTTCTCCCAGCACCGCCAGGCGGGTCAACTCCCGGATCCGGGCGTCGTCCTGAGGGAGCTCCAGGACAAAGGCGGCCAGTTCTTCCAAGCCGGCGGCACAGCGGAGGTTCCGGGCGTCCCGGTCGTACTCCTCGGCCTTTCGGCGCCGCCATGCGGCGATCTCCCGAAACCGGTCGGCCATCAGGCGTTGGGTGGTCATGTTCATCTTCGGGGGGTCCGGGTCTAGGCTCACGAGTGGCCGAGAAATGAGCGGCGATCTTTGCAACCAGCGCTCTCTTGTCGATCTCACGCTTCGCAATACCCTCCCAAACGCCCTGATGGCGTTGGTTGAACAACGGAGGCGTGGCCCTGGGAGCATACACGGCGGCTGGCTCGGCGGCCGTTAGAGCCCAATCTCGCGGGTATCATCCTCCGGATCCCGAGTGCGTTGCTGGTGTGGCGAACCGGTCGAGCCTGAAGATCCCAATGTCGTGGGCAGTTTCGCCCTGCAGCGTGAGATCGGCAAGAATCTCGCCGACCACGGAGCAAAACTTGAAGCCGTGCCCTGAGCAGGCCGAGGCGATAACCACCTGTGAGTGGTCCGGCAACCGGTCGATCACGAAGTGCTCGTCCGGAGTATTGGTAAAGAGGCAGACGCGAAGCGCCATCGTCGGGCCGGCACCCGCCGGGAAGTAGCGCTCTGCGAACGTTCGCAACAGCCCCTCGTCGATGGCGTTGGGTTCGCGATCCACTGTATCGGCGTCAACCTGCTCCCCGCGGTGGTGGTAGCGACCGAGCTTGAACCCCGGAACGTTGTGTGCCGGGAAGCCATAGTAGTGCCCCTCGGGGACGCTGAGGTTGAAGACGGGAAAACGCTCGGGGGCAAACAGGGCTGGTTCAGTCGGTTGAAACCACGCCACCACCTGGCGCTCCGGCCGGGCGAGGGCTGCGAGGTCCGGTACCAGATCTCCGATCCAGGACCCGGTCGTGATAACGAGTCGCTCCGCTACATAGTCTCCCCTGTCTGTTTGGACCTGCACCCGGTCCCCAACAACCTGCCAGTCCACGACCCGTTCCCGGGCTCGGATCTCCGCTCCGGCTGCCTGGGCTGCAACGACATGGGCGACGATGCAGCGCTCGCTCATCAGAAATCCGCCATCCGGTTGGAAGAGGGCAACGTGCCGCGGCGGCAGGTGATAGGCCGGGTACCGCTCCGCAATCTCAGCGGAAGACAGGACCTCGTGGGGTAACCTGTGCTCCTGGCAGGAGCGGAAGGAGCCATTGAAAATCTCGCTGTCCTGATCTCCCGCGTCGAGCGAGCCGGTGATGAAGAGCAACCGTTCCCCGAACCCTTCCTCCAACTCGCGCCATAGGTCGTAGGCCCGGCGAAGCAGCGGCACGTAGCGCGGATCTTCGTAGTAGGCGAGCCGGATGATCCGATTGACGCCATGCGAGGATCCCATGTTGTGCGGAATGTCGAACTGCTCTAACCCGAGGACCCGCTTTCCCCGGCGTGCAAGGTGGTAGCAGGCAGCCGAGCCCATACCGCCGATGCCGAGGACGATCGCGTCGTAAGCCTGGCGCGGGTTGAGATCGTTCATCGACTCGCTTCCCTTTCGTGCTGGCAAGCATTATCACGCTGATCCCTGGAAGGGGATTGTGCCGCTTTGAAGTCACGGTGCCGGGGGACGCAGGCAGGTATTTGTCGACGAATCTCGGCCGTAGACCTGGGAGGATGTCGTGGCAGACGATTCTATCGAGACGGTGAAGGCGGTGGCGCGAAGATTCTTTGAGGAGATCTGGAACAGAGGGAACGAAGAAGCGATCGACGCCTATCTTGCGGCTGAGACGGTTGGTAATGATCCGTCCTTCGGGACCGGCCGAGAGGCGTTCCGCGTCCAGTGGCGAACGTGGCGGGCCGCCTTCCCCGACATCCACTTCGCCGTGGAGGACCTTGTTGCCGAGGGAAACAAGGTGGTGACCCGTTGGACGATGACGGGAACGCACCGGGGCACGTTCTGGCGCATTCCGGGCACCGGACGGCGTGTCACCGTGACCGGCATGAGCCTGGACCAGATCGAAGACGGTCGTATCGTGGCGGGGTTTGATGCCTGGGATGAGCTCGGCCTGCGGCGGCAGCTCGGAATGCTGCCGGAGGTTGAATCTTCTGGCGAGTGATGGCGACAGGCTGCCGCCTACGCTCGACCGGCCGCGCCGACGACGTTGATGCGCTGGCGCATCGCGTCGGTGACCGTGTCACGCGCCTCGGCGAGAACGGCGCGGGCGTCGGTCTCGCGACCTGGACGACCGGCGCTTGCCCGCAATGTGTCCATGAAGACAGCCTGGAGAGCGGTGGAGAGGTTCACCTTGGTGATGCCGGCAGCGATGGCCTGGACAAGGCTCTCGTCGTCTACGCCGGAGGAGCCGTGCATGACGAGGGCTGCGTCGACATGGCGACGCAGTTCGGCGATACGCGGGATGTCGAGCACTGCGCCGGTGCGGCGCATGCCGTGAATCGTGCCGATAGCGACGGCCAGCGCATCGACTCCGGTCTCCTGTGCAAAGCACGCGGCTTCGGAGGGGTCGGTGAGGATTGCCTGCTGCTCCGCGTCGGTGGCATGGCCGATCTCACCCAGCTCCGCTTCGGCGCTCGCGCCCGCCGCCTGAGCAGCCGCCACAACCTCCCGCGTTCTGGTCACGTTCTCTCCAACAGGGAGCGAGGCCCCATCAAACATGATCGAGGTGAACCCGGCTTCAAGGGCCGCCTGACATGCTGCCAGGTCCGGTCCGTGATCAAGGTGAAGCACGATGGGAGCATCAGCAGTTTCGGCCAGCGTTGCGGCCAGCACCGCGAGCGGGTGAAGACCGGCGTATCGAATCGACCGGGGACTGACCTGCACGATGGCTGGCGCTCGCTCCGCCTCGGCAGCTCGACAGACGGCCTGGACCATCTCCAGATTGAAAACATTGAACGCCGGGACCGCGTAGCCTCCCGCGCGTGCCGCCCTGAGCACGTCGCGTCCGCTGACCAGGCCCATGCGCTGCTCTCCTGAAGATCCCGCCGGTTCAAACCTGCCGCAGCCTAGCAGTGGCGAGAAGGCGTGGCAAACGACAGCATGGAGGGCTCGTGGCGAGCCTCGCGCCGCAGGGTGAGCGGGGTGAGAGGCTCGCCGTACAGTGAGCCCGCAGATGGGCCGTCGTTGAGAAAAGTCGGTCCCCAAGAAGGATGAGACAGAGGGCAGAGGACGCGATCCGATGGCGACAAGGAAGGACGATGCAGATGCTCCGCCCGGCGCTCCCGCGTCGGCCGGTCACGCTGCGTCATGAAACAAGAAGGAGTGGATGATGAGGGCAACAGATCTCGATGTCTTGACGATCGGGATGATGATGGGAGAGGTGTCCCCGCCTCGCCTAGGGGTGCGGATCGGTGATGCGGACCATCTGCTGCTCTTCCCATCCGGCTCGGCCACCATCTTCAGTCTCGCGCTGGCGCGGTTGGGTGGGAGGATCGGCCTGATCTCACGTGTCGGCGACGACGAACTGGGCCGATGGATGCGGGAAACGCTTGACACGGCAGGAATCGACACCGCTGGAATCGCGGCGGTGCCCGGCCAGTTGACTCCGCTCTCACTCGCCAGCGTCGACGAGCAGGGCGAGAAGACCTTTGCCTACTACCGGTTCCCGGACGTGTGCGATCCGTTGGCCACCCTGAAAGCAGAGGAGGTAGACGACGCTTACCTGCGCCGCGCCCGCGTGTTCGACTTCACTGAGAGCAGCCTCCGCGTCCCGGTGCTTCGGGGAACGTCTTTGAGCCTGGCGCGGCGCGCGCGAGATCTCGGCCTCACGGTTTGTTACAACCCCAATTTTCGGTCCTCGGCATGGGCCGGCGGTGCGGCGGAGGCGGCCGAGGTCCAGCGCGACGCTGTGCGCCTGGCTGACCTCGTCGTGTTGAATGAGGTTGAGGCATGCCTCATCGCAGGGGAGTCTGAGGTTGGGGTGGCCGGACGATGGCTCGTCGAGTTCGGTCCGTCATTGGTGGTGATCACGCGTGGCCCCTTGCCAGCACTGGTGGTGTCTGGCAGCGAGGTGGCCGAGGTGCCGGCGGTGTCCGCCAATGTCGTGTTCGACGTCGGGGCAGGGGATGTCTTCCATGCCGGCTTCCTCGCTGTGTGGAGGCCCGGCGAGGATCCGATCCGCTGCGCCACGTTCGCCGCGCACGCCGCTGCCCTCAAGATCTCCCGTCCTCCGCAACTCGACGCTCTGCCCGTACGGGACGAGGTCCTGGCGCGCATGGTCGGGGATGGCTAGCGAAGAGCCCCCGTGGTTTACGGGGTAGTGACCAACCATACTCGGGAGCCGATCCTCCGGGAGACAGCACCAGGTCTTCGCTCCGTTCCATGCCGTACCATTTCCTGGTCGCGCC
>JAUJMG010000439.1 GCA_030446955.1 Thermomicrobiales bacterium | reverse complement strand
GTGTTCGTTCGCCATTTTGTTGACACCGTTGTAGTGTGCGCGTACAATCCGACCGTACAGTCCGTCGCATACTGTGCGAACGGTTGCGGTCTTTGGTCGAGGAGGGACGGTCGTGGAGACCGAATCGCGGGACTACCAGGAAGTCATCGACCAAGCGCTGCAGCTTGTCTATAGCCACCATCACCGATTGGTGTCGCAGCTCTACCCGTCGGCGTTCCACCCGCTCCAGCTCCATCAACTGCGTGAAGGGCCGCTCGGGAAGGACTTAAATCGACTGGCTCAGCTTGCGAGCGGGCAACTCCGGGATGTCAAGGAAGGCGTTCTGGAAGCGATTGAGTCGGTTCTGCAGCTGCTCTTCTGGCCTGCGGCGGCGGACGACTACTCGGTGCCGCGGTCATTCTGGGATACCGAACTCGGGCGGATGATGGCTCTCGCCAAGTACCGAGCGTTTGAACCGAACGAACTGGTGAGCATCGGGAATGCCGCGCAACAGCTCGGCGTGACGCGACCGACTATCTACCGCTGGATGGATGACCGCACGCTCAACTACGTCCGAGACGACATGAGCGGCCGGACGTTCGTCGTCCGGCGCGACATCGACAATCTCAAGCGCGTGGCCCTGGAGTTATCGCCGCAAGACTAGCGAAGCACTCGGTGACTATCAGTTAGACAGAATGGGGCCGGTGATACATTCACCGGCCCCTTCTTCGTGTACGCCTGGCAAGCCGACTGCGAGGTTGAGGCTGTTCGGTCAACTCGCTCCCGCCGCAGGTAACGCGGTCAGAGCCGTTGGTGGCCCGATACCCAGTACGGGAGACGAGAGCAACTCGCCGCGCCAGATGTAGTAGCGTGGGACACGGGCGGCAACGGCCGCGACAATCTCATACGGGATCGTATCGAGAAGTTTTGCGAGTTCGGTCGCGGTCGGTGCGCCTTCCCCGCTGCTGCCGACGACGACGACTTCGTCCCCGATTCGCACAGGGAGGCCCTCCGGGGTCCCGACAACGGTCTGGTCCATGCTGACCCGCCCCGCCACCGGTGCGCTTGCGCCCCGAATCCCCATCCAGGCTCGCGACGAGAGGTCACGACGGTACCCGTCCGCGTAGCCGATTGGCACCAGGACGGCACGCTCCCGCTTCGCTGCTCGGTAGGTCCGACCGTACCCCACGCTGTCGCCCGGTGAGAGTTCGATGACTCGTCCAACCGTGCTCCGGATGGACAGCGCCGGACGCATTGGCGCCGGCAGCGACAGGCTGTCGGCGGGCGGCAACCCGTACAGGGCGATCCCGGCGCGGACCATGCCATAGTCGAAGCGGCGGGATCGCAGGATGGCTGCGCTGTTCGCTGCATGCACGGTGCCCGGCCTAATCCCCTGCTCCCCGAGGCGTCGCAGCACGGCATCCAGGCAGGTCACCTGTTCTATCGTGAAACCTTCGTCTGGTGCATCGGCGTCGGCGAAGTGGGTAAAGACGCCGTCGAGCCTCAGGTAGGGCGACGCGGACGCCCGTGCCGCCACGGCCACTGCCTGCTCCACGTCGGCGCCGAATCGGTGCATCCCCGTATCGACCTTGACATGACAGGAGACCTGGGTGGCAAGGTGTAGGTGATCTGCCGTCCGCTCAACTAAACCGGCAAAGGCAACGGAGCACAACGTGAGAGACAGATCGTACTGGAGCGCCTTCTCAATCTCACCGGTGTGGATGGGCCCGAGGACGAGGATCGGCGCCGAGAGTCCGGCGGCGCGAAGCGCGGCTCCTTCATCCACCGTGGCCACGGCGAGTTGCTCCGCTCCCGCGGCAACCGCGGCTCGAGCAACCATCTCCGCGCCGTGCCCGTATCCATTGGCTTTCACCACGGCCATGAGAGCTGTGTGCGGTCCCA
Organism: Thermomicrobiales bacterium; assembly: GCA_030446955.1. GTDB lineage: Bacteria > Chloroflexota > Chloroflexia > Thermomicrobiales > UBA6265 > LC2-1. The sequence goes on along the minus strand of JAUJMG010000439.1, from coordinate 1,942 downwards.
CCAGCCGGCGAAGGTGCGCGGCGTTGGCGGCGATGGCATCAAGGTCGATGAGCGCGCGCGTGGGCCGGCCTGGCAGATCCCAGAGGGAAACGACGCCGGGGGATAGCGGCAGGTCGGACGGCGAAGGAGGCATCATGGACGGTCGCTAAACGTCGACGGATTCCAGCCCGTCGCTGGTCTGCTCCAGCCGGGCAATCACTCTGACTAGGTCCGCACGCGATACGATGCCGACCAGCACTCGATCCTCGTTCAGGACGGGCACCGGATTGACCTTCTCGTCCAACATCAGAGTGGCGAGTTGGGTGAGGGTCGCTGAAGCCAGGATGTTATAGACCGGGCTCGTCATGAGGTCGCCTGCGGTCGCGGCTAAGACGTGGCGAAGATCTTCATCAAAGTCCCGCCCACCGTCCGCGACGAAGATAGCGTCGAGGAACGGAACGATGGATGGGACATCGACGTTGGCCTCACGGGCGATGATGTCAGATTCGGTCACGATGCCGACGATCTCATCGCCATCGAGGACAGGGACGCCCGGCAGGCCGGACTCGGCCATGATCCGGGCCACCGTCGCCACCGAATGGGCTGGCGTGACTACCGGCACATCTCGGCGCATGATGTCGCCCACACTCGGTTCAGCCACATTCAGTTCAGCCTCCACGGGAGCCGCCTTCCTGCTCCAATAGGGCCAGCTCCTCGGCGAAAGCTAGCGGAAGGTCGCCCGCGACCAGCCCAATAGTGCCAACCCGCTGCTCTACGCGCCGCGCCGCGCGGCCGCCGGTGTAGATCGCGACCGCGACCGCGTCCAGTGGGTCCAGACCTTGGGCGAGAAGACCACCGATTGCGCCCGCAAAGACGTCGCCCGCTCCCGCGCTGGCCAGGGAGCCCGGCGCATCCTCTGCGACGAGCGTCCGCTCACCGTCCGACACGGCCGTGTACCCGTACTTCAGAACCACGACTTGACCAGAGCGCTTGGCCGCCTCTCGCACGGTTTCCACCGGGTCCCGCGTAACCTCTTCCGCCTCAATGCCGAGCAGCCGGGTCATCTCACCCACATGGGGTGTTAAGACCGCCGCTCCCCGCGGAAGCAGGCCCTTCCAGTCGTCCTGCTTCGCGAGCCAGTTCAGTCCGTCGGCGTCAATAACCATAGGTTTGCCGGCGGCAATAAGTGGTGCGACGCCGGATGTCTTGGTCCCACCCGGCGCTGCTCCGCCGTCTGAGCCTCCAAATCCGATCGGTCGTGCAGCACTACCGATCCCGAATAGGGCGCCGAGCAGACCGGAAGCGCTCTCATCCTCGCCGAGTCCCGGACCGATCACCACGGCCGACGATTTCTCGAGTTTGTCGACGATCATCTCCGCAGCCCGGCGCGCCCCGGCCGTAGACTCGGTCTCGGAGAGTAGGAGGTAAGCGGCCTCCGGGACGGCCGGGACAATCGCCGGCACCAAACCGCGGGGCACTGCCAGGTTCGTTACCCCCGCGCCAGCGCGCCCGGCCCCTTGGGCGCAAAGCACCGCTGCGCCGATGTAGGACGGAGCACCCGCGACAATTACGACCCCGCCAACTCCCCATTTGTGCGCCCCAAAGGACCGGCGCGGCACGAGCGGCGCGACCATTGCCCGGTCGATCACCGCATCCCCCGGTCGAAGCTGGGGTCGTTGTTCTTTCACGTTCGTGGCCACACGCTTCTCCTGGCAGCACCTTCGTACGCCGGTGCCTGGTCAGCTGTCTTCCGCGGAATGGTCAGCCCGCAGGCCGACGACGAACGCCATAGCGTCCGTTCGGGAATGTGTCAACGAGACGCTGAAGTGGTTGAGCCCGAGGTGCGCGGCGCGGGCGGCGGCGCGTCCATGGAGCACCAAGACGGGCTTCCCCCGGCGGTTGGGAAGAACCTCCATTTCCCGCCAGCGGATGCCCCGGATGCCGGTGCCGAGGGCTTTCGACG
>JAUJMG010000438.1 GCA_030446955.1 Thermomicrobiales bacterium | reverse complement strand
TCGACGCGCGACCGGCCGCCGATCATCCGGGCAATGCCTTCCGCAAAATCGATGATGTCGGTCAGATAAAGACGTTCATCCCGCAGCATAGAGGAGGCGCGCCGACGTGAGGACTTCGTCCCGGATGACCAGCTTGAGCCCTCTCTTCGCGGCCAAATCCACAGACCGGCCGAGGACTATGACGAGCTCCCGCTGCAATCCCGCAAGTTCGAGGAAGCCGATTTCGGCCTCGATCGAACAACAAATAACACCAACAGGTCAATGTCGCTATCGGGATGGAAGTCATCACGCAGCGCCGAACCGAAGAGCGCCAGTTCGCGTTCCTGGTAGCGCCGGCAGAGCGCGGCAATCTCTACCAGCGGCAGGTTGAGAGCAGGGTTGACCATCGCTGACTCACGGGACCGCGCCGCTCCGTCCCCGTGAGGGGCCTACAGGAAGCGGGCGGCCGCCCCCGCGTCCTATCCCGCTTCTCCGTACCCGCGGGCCAGAAACAGGCCCGATCCCGGTGCGGCCAGCAGACGGGCGTCTCCCTCCAAGGCATCGTCGAAGACAGTCTGGCCACGACGCAGGGTGCGAACGACCCGGCCGGTCAGGGTCTTGCCCGCGAACGGGGTCCATTTCTGCCGGTGGAGGAGATCATCGTCCGTTACTTCCCAACTGCGGGCCGGGTCGAGCAGAACCAGGTCGGCGTCGGAACCGACCGCGATGGTGCCTTTGCGCGGATACAGCCCGAAGATTTGAGCCGGGTTGGCGGCGATCTGGCGCACGAACTGACTCAGGTCCATGCCCCGCTGCACCACCCCCCCGTCGTAGAACGTGGGCAGGAGGGTCTGGACGCCCGGCAGGCCGAGCGGCGCCGCGAAGATGTCCTCCTTGCCCGCCTCTTTGCTCGCCGCAGTGAAGCCGCAATGATCGGAGCAGATTAGATCCACCGTCTCGTCCAGCACGTAGGGCCAGATCGCGTCCACCTCCGCCTGGTCCCGGATTGCCGGTGCGCAGCGGGCGAACCCGCCCAGGCGGACGAGGTCGTCGGTGTTGAGGGAGAGGTATTGCGGGCAGGTTTCCACAGTCACCCGCACCCCGCGCGCTCGCGCCTCCGCGACGAGTCGCAGCGCCTCCGCGCTTGCGACGTGGCAGACGTGGACCCAGCAGCCGGTCAGCTCGGCCAAGTAGAGCACGGTGTTGACAGCGACCGCTTCGACCAAGGGCGGCCGGGACTCAGCGTGCGCCAGGGGATCCTTCCGATCCGCCGCCTTCATCCGCTCCAGCCCTGCTGCCAGCATCGCGTCGTGCTCCGCATGAAGGCCATATGGAATCCCAATTTCGGCAATGGCCGTCATCGCGGCCAGAAGCTGCGCCTCGTCCACCGCCGGGAAGGATCGGCTGGAGGAAGCAAGGAAACTCTTGAAGGCGGCTGCGCCCGCGTCGGCCAAGGCCCGCAACTCGGCCAGGTCTTGGGCCGGGGTGCCAATCACCCCGCCCCAGAGCGCCATATCGGTGATCGCGCTCCGCGCCACCTGCTCCCGCTTCGCCGCAAACTGCTCCGCCGTGACCGTGGTCGGGGTCGCCTGCGGCATCTCCACGACGGTGGTGACTCCCCCGGCGACCGCTCCCGCGCCGCCGGTCGCGAACCCTTCCTTCGGGTCCGGGTCGGGGTCCGGCTCCCAGAAGTGGGTGTGGACATCGATCCCGCCCGGCAGCACCAGCAGACCAGCCGCGTCCACCCGCTCATCCGCCGCGAGATCGCGCGCGTCGGCGGTGATCGCGGCGACCCGCTCGTCCTCGACGACCACGTCGGCCCGGAAGCGTCCGTAATCGGTGACGATGGTGCCGCCCTCCACGACGAGGCGTCCGGGCATGAGGTAAACCTCCATCAGGGGCGAGCGACAGTCGACATCATCCAACGTGAAGGCGGACGGTGGCGCGACGCCAGGAAGAGCCCCCTTCCCGAAAGCCCGTGAGACGCCCTGCGGCGTCGCTACGGGCAGGAGCAGCTCGGGGCGAGTGGAGCATGATCACGATTAGGCCTGCTGCCACATTGGGGTGTCCAACCACGCCTGCATGACCATCGCCATCAGGTATTGGGCCTCCGTCGCCTGCAGCAGGACGTCAACGATGATGATGAGAACATCCCGCCCCGCGCCGTTGCTTGGCGCTACCTCGAGGTGGCCATGACCTGGAAGGATACCCACCATGCCAGAGTTCAGCGAGGCTGGTGCCGGACGCTGGGATGGCGATAGTCCAAGTGGCAGCGTGCCAGAGTCCATGGCAGGCCGTCCAGTCAGCGGTTTCGATGGGTGCGCATCGATGTTCTGTCAATGTGTGGTGGTGGGCTGAGGAGAGATGGTTGGGAAGCACTTCCATCATGGAGTGGGGTTCTCTTGCTGGCGATGTCCAAATGCGGGCCTCCAATGGGCGGGGGCGGGATTAGCCCGGTCATTAACGGCGACGCTGGCGGGGCGAGGTGGAGTCAGTCGCGGCTGTCTTCTCTGGGTCCGCAAGCGCAGGGACGTGGCGATGGGCGTCCAAGAGGCGGTCCAGCGGTCGCCTCAGATGGCTGCTTGCAGCGCGACCATGGGGCTGACGTGGACTTCCGCTCAGTGCATCCCCTCCCCTTGAGCCGCGCTTCCACGACCAGCTTGATGGCGCGCTCCGCCATGCCTCGGCCGGTTGGATATCCCGCCGCCACTAAGTCTGCTTATCGCAGCTGCGCCAGGATGACTGGTTACCGATCTCAGGTTCGTCAGTGATCAGAGACGGAGCACGAAGCCAGGTGGGTACGGACTGCTAAGCAATCATGCTTTGGCAATGTCGAATGCCGTTGGCGGTTTGTGATCCTGACTGAAGCGTGCCACGTTCAGCAGTGCCTCACCAGTCGGCACAGCTATCGGCCCATCGTTCCCCTTCCGGTAGAGTCCCTGAGAGTATGTAAATCGAGAAAGGCCCGTTGACAACGACGGCCACCGCTTGGTTCTCGTCAAAGTGGATAGGGCTTCGAGCGAGGAGAATCGACGCGACGGCCGACGAGGTGAGGATGGCACTGGCTGAGCTGCTGCGCAAGCCTGCCGCCGAGCCGGACGTCGACGTGCTGCGGGAGGGGGTGCGGGTGCTGGCCGAAGTCCTGATGGATCTGGAGGTGACGCAGCACCTGGGCGCCGAGCGGCACGAGCGGACGCCCGAGCGGACCAAGGCACGCCAGGTTGCGGAGACGGTCAATAGCCAATTGGCTGAGCAAGCCCGCATTGAGGTTAACCAGGCCCAGCACTTCTGGGGGCTGTGCGCCCGCCTCTCCACCAAGCTGACCGCCCACACCTGCTGCCCCCACCTCAACCACCTGCTTGGCGCGCCCGAGCCGCTGCGCATCAAGGCCCTGGCCTTCCTTCGGCCGAACTAGGGCGTGTCTTTAAACGGGCAACCAGAGCCGGATGGCGGCGAGGGTGAGCAAGGCATGGTAGGTCTCCTCCAGTTTCTCGTACCGGGTGGCGATGGCCCGGTGCTGCTTGAGCCGGTTGATCGCGCGCTCGATGGCGTTGCGCTCGCGGTAGGCGACCCGATCGAAGCGCACGCCGCGCTTCGGTTCGTTGCTCCGGTGCGGGATCACCACCCCAATGCCGCGCTGCCGCAGGTAGCGGCGGATGCGACGCCCGGTGTAGCCCTTGTCGCCGACGACCCGGTCGGGCCGGAGGCGGGGCCGCCCGCGCGGCCGTGCCACCGCCCCGCGTTCCAGCAGAGCCGCAACCTGGGTCGCCTCGTGACGCGGCCCCGGCGTCAGCACCCAGGCGACCGGCTTGCCGCCCCGCTCGGCCCGGAGGTGGAGCTTGGTCGAGAAGCCGCCGCGG
>JAUJMG010000437.1 GCA_030446955.1 Thermomicrobiales bacterium | reverse complement strand
CAGCGACGCCGCCGAGGACGACCGCCAGGGCGCCCGCAGGCAGCGGGTTCTGCTCTACCGCTTGGCGGACGCGGCTGCCGAGTGTCTGCACCTGGCCCGCCACCTGGGTTGCCGCTCCTTGGACCTGATGGGTGACCTGGCCCGCGGCTCCCTGGACCTGGTCAACGACTTGCCCCGCCGTCGCCTGGGCCTGGCCGGCGACCTGGCCGGCCGTCTCGCGGGCCTGCATGGCGGCATCCCCGACCGTCTCCTGGGCCTGGTTGACCGCGCTGCCGACCGTGTCCTGAACCTGGCCGGCGACCTGCCCGACCGTGCCGGAACCGGACTGGGATCCCTGCTGACCACTGTAGCCGCCGTAGCCGCCGTAGCCACCGGAACCGGCCGAGCCCGTCGTTTGGTATCCAGTGTATTGGGTCGCCTGCCCCTGACTGCCGGCGCTGCGGCCGCTCAAGAACAGCCAGCTGATGCCCAGCCCCGTCAGGGCCGCCGGGCCCGGGTTCTGCTTGATGGTCGTGATCACGCTGGAACGGAATCCCTGGGCCGACTGCCCCGTCTTGCTCGCCATTCGCTCCACCCTTCCTACGGTCGCTTCGCGGACCGCGCCTCGTGCTTGATCGGTGAGTTCCCGGATGGCCGCCTTGGCCTCCTCGATCGCGTGGTCAACCACCTCGAGCGCGGCCTCCCGGGCCTGCTCGGTCGCTTCGGTGGCCGCGTCCATAGCCTGATCAGTGATCCGTTCGGGGGCCAGCCGTTCCTGGATCGCCTCGATCGTCTCGCTGAGGTCGGCTCGGGTCTGCTCGATGTCGGTCACGAGCGCCTCGGGCTCGCTCTGATTGACTGCGTAACCAGACCGCGCCCCTGGATCCTCGACCTGCTCCCCACTGAGGGATCCAAAGGCGCCGGAAACCCGGATGTCGTCGTACTCCCCGCGCTCGCTCACCGGATCTGCTCTTTCGCCCATGCTCCATCCTCCTTCAGCGTCTCAATGGTCCGTCGGGGCATCAGATCCGCCTGCTTCAAGTCGGCCCGGGCCCGCTGGACAAGGAGGTAGCCGGCACCTGCGAGGGCTAGACCGACGAGCACGGCCGCCAGCCACCAAGGGAGACCCGCCTCCCCGAGCAGCAGGATGACGCCGGCCACGAGCGCCAAGAACCCGGCATAAGCGACCGCTCCGGCAACGGCAAGGGCGGCGGCCGGTTTGCCTAACTGCGCCGCCCGCTGGCTCATCTCGCTGCCTGCGAGCTGCACCTCCTGGCGAACCAGGGTGCTCGTCTCGTGAGCGAGTTCCGCGAAGAGGTCGCTCAGGGAGCGGTCGTCACGCCCCCCTCCCATCACCGCTCCTCCGTGTCCTGAACGGAGCCGGCGTCCGCGGCGTAGTCCGCCGGGGTCAGCGAGCCTCCTTCAAGGCGCGCCTCCGCCATCGCCTCGCTCAGGCTGCCCGGTGCGGCATCAGAATCCCACGCCTCGTCGTACCCGAGGGGAGCTTCTGCCAGCATCTCCTCATTCCCAAGCGGCGTCGCTGTGCCAGTGGCACCCGCCGTTCCCGCGTAGCCTGCTGCGTAGGCGCCGGCACCGGATGTGGGCGCTGCACCGTAACCCGTGGTGCCGCTATAGTCGTAGCCGGTGGTTCCACCGTAACCGGTCGCTCCACCGTAGCCAGTCGTCCCGCTGTAGTCAGTGGTGCCCTGGGGCTGGGGTGGTGGGGTGGAGCTCTTGAAGAAGCGGGTGGCCAGGAAGCCTAGCGCCAGCCCTCCACCCAGGAACAGACCCGGGCGCCGCCGCGCCAGCTCCTGTGTCTCCTCCGCCAACTGCGGCACCTCCCGCTCCCGCAGCGCCTGCGCGGCGCTCGCGACCCGGTCAGCCGCCGTTTCGATGTAGCCGGCGATCGGCGCCTGCCCCTGCTGGCGGACATGCTCGCTCGCCTGGCGGATCAAGAGCGCCGCCGTCTCCAGCCCCCCGGCCGCCCGCTCCTTCTGGGTCGTCAGCTGGGTCACCACCTGCTGCCGGACCTGGTCCACCAGCTGCACCGCCTGCTCCTGGACCTGCTCCGCCGCGTCGGCTGCCGCAGCCCCCAGGTTGCCCTCAGCTCCGCTCGAACCCGAAGATGTTTGCTTTGCCACCACCTTGCTCCTTCCCGAAAACGCAATTAATCAGGCCCGCTCCTCTTCCGCAGCCGCGCTCGATCCCCGTTTCCGAGTTTCGACGACCATTCTGCGGACCGGTCCGGCAATGTAGGGCGCACAACCTATGCCAGCGAGGATGACTCCCACCGCCTAGGTCGACGGCCTGGGGATTGAAGAGCGAGCATTGCTGTTCGCCGACGTTCGGCGCCTGCCGCCTCATCCCGCATTGCGCCGTGTTCTGACACCGGTAGGGGGCCCGGCGCGTTTCAAGCATGGGCGGCGGTGGCGTTGCTACCCTGTCGTCCCGGTGCTACGCTGTCGACGCCCCCCCCGCATCGTCACCACGTCTTCGCGGCTGTCCACGCCGCCGCTTCAGCCTGGGAGTTGCCCATATGACCTGCTCTGGAATCCCGCTCTCGACCCGCGTGCGGGTTCGCGCCGTCGTCCTCGGCCTGCCCGCGCTCGTCGCGCCGTTTTCCTGGACGAGCCGTGCTTCGGCGCAGGAGACGGAGCCAGCGGAGTTGGAGACCCTGACGCTCATCGTGGGCGGGCTGGACACGCGGACGCCGGATCAGCCGGAGAACACCGATGTCTTTCTGATCGCCAGGGTGGACGTGCCGAGCCGGACGGTGCGAGCCGTCAACGTGCCGCGCGACCTCTACGTCACGATTCCCGGTTACGGCGCTGACAAGATCACTCGCGCCTACGACTACGGCTCTAAGGCGGCTGATAATGCCTGGGAGGCCGGGGCGGATCTGATGGTCCAGACCGTCACCGCCAACTTTGGGGTCGAGGCGGATGGCGTCGTGCTGACGACCTTCGAGGGGTTCATCGAGATCGTGGACGCGCTGGGCGGCGTGGACGTGGTCAACCCCTACGACGTTTACGACGCCGAGTACCCGACCTTCGATTATGGGATCAAGGAGATTTACTACCCGGCCGGCGAGTTGCACCTGAACGGAGAGCAGGCGCTGGAGTTTACCCGCACCCGGCATCAGGATGGTGACGAAGGCCGGGTGATGCGCCAGCAGCTCGTGCTGCGCGCCATGCTGGAGCGGGCTCGCGACCCGAAGCTGGCCCGGCGCCTGCCCAAGCTCCTCAAGAAGACCCGCGACGCCGTGCGCACCGACCTTTCCCCTGCTGAACAACTCGCTTTGGCCCTCGTCGCGCCCGAGTTCAGCAACGACGATGTCGTTTTCGCCACCCTCACGCCCTACCTCTATTCGGACTACGCCCCGAACGGCGCCTGGATATACGCTGGCGACTGGTCCCAACTCCCGGGCCTCGTCCAAGGTTTTCTCGATGGGACAGTGGATCTGTAGGCTCTCTCAGACACCACACACCAGACACCAGACGCCAGACGCCAGACGCCAGACGCCAGAGGGCAGGTGACGCTGCTGGGTGGGGGAAGGCTCTGGTGGTCGGATTGCCGATGGGGAGGATTGGGGCGTTGCTATAGTTAGCGGACCATCATCGGCCGCCGGCAGGGTGCGCGAGTGGCCGATGGCGGAATACCGATCGTCGACGGCCCGTTCCCGTCGCCATCCCGGAGTCGCCCCGTGACTTCCTCGACCGCCGCAACCGAACTGAACGCCGTGGACCTCGCCCGTGCCGCCGGGCTGGGTCCAGTGGAGTACCTGCGATCCCGGGGTTACGTGCACGACGTCACCGACGAGGTGGGGCTGCGGGCTGCGTTCGCGGCCGGGCCGGTGACGGC
>JAUJMG010000436.1 GCA_030446955.1 Thermomicrobiales bacterium | reverse complement strand
CAACTAAATCGAGAACCGCTGTAGCGTGGCAACATCGAGCAGGTCATTGACGTGCCGGAGCAGGAGGCGCGCGTTGCGCTCCACTGTCGCGAGTTCTTGGCGCTGCGACTCGGTCAGCCCATCCGCTGTCTGGAGCTGTCCGACCGGACCCAGGATCAAGGCGAGCGGCGTGCGCAACTCGTGGCTGACGGTGGCGAAGAACGCGGTCTTAAGTTGGTCCGCTTCCTTCAGGCGCTCCGTGAGCGCCGCCAGTTCCTCGTTCGTCGCGTGGAGTTGTCGCCGCCGCTCCTCAGAGACCCGCGCGGACTCGACCAGGGTCAGCACCTTGGGAACGAGAGGCGGGATGGCCAGTGCCGTGCCCACCGAGACGATCGCGGTGACGTACTTGATGCCCCCGGCCAGCCAGTAGATCGGCTCCCAGACTGTCACGGCCGCGGCGAAGTGGGTCAGCCCGCAGGCGACGATGAAGACGCCAAAGGCGACGAAGGCCCAGAGAAACGGGATGCTCCGCCCGGCCCGGCGGGCCAGGTAGATGAGCACTCCCGAGATCGCCACGTATGCGAGCCCGATCAGCGCGTCGGAGACGACATGGAGCCCGAGGAGCAGGGAATCGCCCCCAAAGGCTCGATCGTGCCCAAAGTGCAGGTTGGAGGGTCCGAACAGGCCGAGCCCGAACGGCAGCGCGGCGAGGAAGACCAGGGCTAGCACGACCCCGTACGTTAAGGCAGGAGATCGCCCCGCCTGCCGCGCCGAGGCAAGTGACAGGACGTGCGGCAGCACATATGGATTCTCCGCCACTGGATGAGCTCCTAACGTGACGAGCGGCGAGGTGCTGTTCTGCTGCCAGCGCACTCGGGCGAGGGAATTCGACTCTGCGCCTCGGAGAGAACGCGATGATGTTGAAATCCTACACCTCGTCAGCCCTGGCTCGGTAAGGGGAAAATCCCCTATCCACCCCTGGGCTGTTAGGGCTACGGCGCGACGACCTGGCCTAGAGGTCCAGGCGATGTGAAGGCCTAGCCGGGGTGCCCATGGTCGCGGGGGTGGCGGGGATTGTCTCAGGAGTGGGGGTGTCCAAGACAGTGCCTATGCCCCCTGCTGGCCGGGGACGTGGGGCAGCCTGATCGACGCGCACGACGCGCCATCCTAAGACCGGGGACGCTTCATCGGAGGGGCGGAGGAGCCAGGAATTGTTGGTGAGACTTGCCTAATCTGCAAGGACTGGCGCCGATGCAGTTCCAGCGCTCGCTGCCCCAGATAGAGATGTCGCGAACGATCCACCCACGAGGCCGTTAACTGCCGGAGACGGTCGTCGGGCTTCACGTCGTGACCCTCTGAGATCTGGCGCTCCATTATTTGGCGCCGGTCGGGCTCTTACGGCTGCACTCCATCTTCTATGGAGGATGCTGCTCCGGTCCCGTCTGAATCCCTTGCGGGGCTCATCAATCTCAGCCTGGCCCGGCTGCCGGATGGGGCACGGGCGCGGTAACCGCCCCACGGCCTGGGAGTGTTTCAGTCATCACGGTCGCGACCACTGCTCCCGAGGCAAGTGTCAAAACGCCGACTGCACCGATTGCCCATTGGAGTCCTAGCAGGTCCGCGATGGCCCCGGCCAAGAGCGCCCCAACCGCGTACCCGCTGTCTCGCCACAGGCGATAGACACCCACGGCCGAGGCTCGCCATTCCGGGTGAGCGATATCCCCGATGGCGGCAAGGAGCGTCGGATAAACCATCGCCGTCCCCAGCCCCAGGACCACCGCGCCGAGCGCCCACGGTTGAAACCCCTGCGAGAGCAGGATCAGGAAGATACCCGCCGCCTGGACCCACATGCCGGCGGCGATCAGTCCCTTGCGGCCAAGCCGGTCGGAGAGCGCACCGGTCAGGAGTTGGGTGACGCCCCATACGCCGGGATAGATCGCAGCCAGGACCGCAATCTGGTCGAGGCCCAGCCCGCCCGCCGCGAAGAAGAGTGGAAAGAGGCCCCAGGCCATCCCATCGTTGAGATTATTGATGAGACCGGCCTGGCTGGTCGCGAAGAGCCTTCGGTCCCGCCAGGTGGCCAGCGCGAATACCTCACCGAACGAGGGGCCGGCAGGCCGGGCTGACTCACGGCTGTGGAGCGCAGCCTCGCGACGTGCGTGGCCATGAGAGTCATGCACGGTGAAGACGGACAGCAGGAGGCCGGCAACGGCAAAGACAACGCCGAGGTAAAAGGGCTCCGGCCGCAGGCCATAGGACGACGCCACGTAGCCGGAAGCAAGCGCAGCCCCTGCCACTGACAGATAACCCGCCGCCTCGTTCAGCCCCATGGCCAGGCCGCGCTTGGCCGGTCCCACCAGATCGATCTTCATGATGACGGTGGTGGACCAGCAGAGCCCTTGATTGATGCCCAACAGCACGTTGGCGAAGACCACCCAACTCCAGGTCGGGGCAAGCATGATTAGGAAGGGCACCGGCAGTCCCACGATCCAGCCGACGATGAGGATAGGCTTCCGCCCAATCCGGTCCGAGAAGTGACCGGCCCCGAGGTTGGCCACCGCCTTGACGATCCCGAAGCTGACGATAAAGGAGAGGGCGACCGCGCGGGAGACCTCTCCGAAATCCTGCTCCGCGAGCAACGGAACGACAGTCCGCTCCAGCCCGACCATCCCCCCAACAAAGGCGTTGACCACCACGAGGAGGGCGAACTGCTCCCAGTTCTCTCGTAGACCGAGTCTGGGTGTTGAGACTGTGGAGGTTGCCCGGCCGTTAGGAAATCGCACAGCGGTTCGCCCCCGCCTCCAGATCGGTCACATCGCCCTCCGGCGTCTCGCCGGCCTCATTGAGCTCAACAATGAGGGCGTGGTTCGGCGGCGTCGGCGGGATCCGGCCGAGGATCGTCTCGACGAACTCAGTCTCAGATAGCCGCATCGTTTCGACCCGGGACAACACCCGGCGCAGAGGCGCGCTGACCGGCTGGCCATCAAATGGAACCGGCTCGCTCGTGTGGCCCGGCAGGATCAGCGTCTCTGGGGGCAAATCGGTCAACCTTTGCAGGGATCGATAGAGGAGCCGCGCCCTGGTTCGGGCCTCCTCCGCGCTTGCCTCCAGGTCCGGTCTCCCCACGCCTGCCAGGAAGAGCGTGTCGCCGGTGAACAGCGCCCGACCATCCAGGAAATAGCAGCTACTCTCCGCCGTGTGACCTGGGGTATGGATGACCGTCAGTGTCACCCCGCCCACGGAGATCGTGTCGCCGTCCCGGATCGCTGCGAAACCGTAGGCCACCCGCTCGGACTCCGGCAGGTGCAGCGTTACCCCGGCATGCTCGGCGAGTGATCGAGAGCGGCTCAGGTGGTCGGCATGAACGTGGGTGTCGAGGACGTGGCGGATGGTCCAGCCCTGCTGGGCGGCGAGATCGAGGTAGACGGCGGGATCCAGGGACGCGTCGATCACGGCAGCTTCGCCGTCGGCTCCGACCAGGTAGGAGAGGCAGCCTTTTCCCGTCCGGCGCACTTGGATCACGGTTGCCGAGCTCGCCGGTACGGAAACCGTCGCCGTGTTCCAGGCCAAGCTCCAGGCCTTCATCCCTCCCGTCAGGGAGCGGGTCTCGATGCCCTGAGCCCGCAGGATCTCGGCGGCCATGAGGCTGGCCTTGCCGGCACCACAGACCGTCACGACCGCCGCACTGCCGTCAAGGTCGAGGGCGTCCAATGCGGCTGGGTCACCCGCCTTGAGGGCCGCGTAGGCATCGATGTGGCGGCTCCCCGGAATGGCCCACTCGGCCCGATCCTCGGCTGTCCGCACGTCCAGCACCGTCACCGCTTGACCCGCTTCCAGCATGGTCCTCAGTTCGTCGACGCTGATCGCGGTC
>JAUJMG010000435.1 GCA_030446955.1 Thermomicrobiales bacterium | reverse complement strand
CTGGTGGACGCCGAGCTGGTGGACGCCGAGTAGAGGGGACCTGGTCAGCCGCGCCAGCGGGCGCGGTCGTTGGAGGGATCCGCGCCCGGTTCGAGGTAGTTCTAGCGCCCGGCGCTACCCCCGGCCGCCCCACTCGCCCGGACCACCACGCCCAGTGCGGCGCCGCACCCCAAACCCCCCCCCCGTTATCAAGCGTGCGGCGCGGTCCCTACCGGTGCCCGGGGGGGAAACGCCGTTCGGGGGGGGGGGGGGCCCGCCCCCGGTGTGTTTAAAACAGTTTGGGGCGGGGCGGGCCCCCCAACCGGCGCGGCCGCCCCAACTTCGTGGCTGCGATGGATCCTAGAAGATAAGGATAAGCAGCAAAATGATCAACAGAAGAGTGACGATACCACCACCGATGTACATGTCGCGTCTCCTTTCAAACAGGTCCGTCATCATCCCCCCAACCTGGCGGGATGCCTCGCCGGCGCTGCACGTTCCAGAGGACAGCGAGCAGCGCTAAAACAGGAGGATGAGCAGCACGATCACCAAGATGAGCGTGACTGCCCCGACGCCGATGTACACGCCGCACCTCCTGCAATCGTCGGACAGCCTGTCCGTGCTCTCCGGAGAAGGTGCCGTAACCAGGCACCAGCGTGTCCCTGGCCACTATCACGCAACCCTCGTGCCACCCGGAATGAGCCGTACGCCACAGGGCCCCACCGCGTTGCACCTCAGTGCGCCAGAGGTGTGAGTTCCCCTGCCGAGGCAGTGGCAGTCCTGAGGTCTAGTCTGGATGACCGTGCCTTGACACCGCACCGGCGGTGAACAGGCCGTCGAACATTGCCTGAGCCGCGGTCGGCGGCTCTACCTGCCGACATCGTCCCGATGCACTCGCCCCTCACGTGGCAACCGGCATCCCAGCGGGGGGTTCGCAAGAGCAAAGTACAGATGCCTCTGACGGGCCTCCACATCGAACTGAGCCGCTTCCAGATGGACTTGACACGCGGAGGCTGGCGTTGCCAGGTGAGGGCACTTGCCGCTTGCACTCGGAAACCTGCCGCGGCGTAACCCGGTCATCCGAATCAGGCAGGCTGGCCAGATCGCTTCAGTTCGACTCCCAACTCACTGTGTGGTCCCAATGGTTTCCGTGGGCGCCGGACCTCGGGGCCTCAAGGGTGTAATCAGTAGGATCACACGCAGTCACAGTTTCCATCATGGAGATTTGTTTGGTCCCCCTCATCAGGTTGGGCCTTACCTGCTGGACGATGACGTGTGATGAGGATCCAGGCGCCAAAAGCGTTCCACCGGGGAGGAAGCGCTACCCCGTCTTGCATAGTCCCGCATGCAGGCATCGATCTCCTGACGTGATGCGCCGCTTTCCGCACGCCTAAAGACCGTGGTGAGTTGGGACGGGTAGGCCATGATGGCTGCAAGCTTCGTCTGCCACGTCCCGCTCACGTCCACCTCGGCCGCGACCCGTAGCTGCTGCCCCACGGTCCCCAGGCGATCATCACGAGCGCCGTGCTGAAAGGCATAGGGAAGGTCCTCATAGAACCAGACTTCCCAGCCGGCTCGCGCCAGCATGATCCCCGCATTGAACGCGATCTGGTGATCAACGTGCTTCCCCACCCCGAGTGGGGCATACACCCGAGTCTCCTCTAGCTGATCGAGGTCGAGGTTCAATTCGCCGGTCAGGTGTGAGGGCAGATCCTGCTCATCAGGAGCAGGCACTCCAAAGAGGGTCTCATCTCCGACATACCGGTGCCCCCGGTAGATGGCGTCGTGGAATGGAAGCAGGGTAACCTCGGCGCCAAGCCTATCCGCAGCATTCGCTTCCTCTCGCCGACGAGCGGCGACAACCTCCCGCGGTCCCAGCCCCCACGCCGCATGCGTCTCGGCGGCGAACCGCGTCAACTTGACGTTCTCCGGCGGCTCTTCCCCGAAGACGACCGCGATCCTCGGCCGTCGTCTGTACCGGGCAAGCAGGGCAACCGTTCCCCCGCAGGAGAGCGCAATATCGTCATAGTGGGGCGAGATGAAGAGGTGGCGGGTCGGAGCTAGCAGGACATCGAGTATCGCGTCTCGCGCCCATGACTTCTCACCAAGTTGCTGCCGATGCTCCATCAGCCGACTCCCTCTGCTCAGGCCAGCGACGCCGCGCCCACACCGGCATAACGCACACGCTCATCTCCCACCCGCCGCGTGATCCGCCGCTGATCCAGATATTCGAGGGTTGCCTGGGCAAACTTACGACTCGTCCCGAAGTGGTCACGGAAGGCCGCAAGGGTCACGCTTCCGTCCCGATCGATGATAGCGAGCACCTCACGCTCGATGGCCGCATAGGTGTCCGGCGCGTAGACCACCCCTTCAGCCACCCGCACCACCTCCCCAAGGTCCACCAGCGCTCCAAGGGTCTCCGGGTCCAGACCAAACTCCGTCGGTGCAGGGGGGGCGTAGGGCGCTGCCTCCACCGCAGCAAGGAATCGATCCGCCAGGGCCCTCCGCTTCGGATCAAGGCGAATCGCGAAATCGGGAAGGCGAACGGTGGATCCGTCGTCGCGGGCCGCTCCGTCCACCACGGCCGTCGCCAACACATCGTCGAAGAGGCGGGGCGGGGAAAGCCTCAGCCTGCTTTTAAGCTCCTCCTTCGGCATGCCTCGGCGCAGCGGTTGTTGAACGTGGAACTCCCCCAGCGCAGCGGTCAGGCGATCGCGGAGCCGCACCCAGGAGGTCATCGCGACAACAAATCGAGCTGGTCGGAGGGCAGCCGGGTCACCAGCGCCCAGGGCCTGCACGTCACCCTCTGCCACAAGCTGCGCGAGTGCAGCGTCGATCTGACTGTCAGCCAACCCAGCCAAGTGGCCCCCCTTCAAGGCACGCACCTCGCGTGGCGACTCCTCCAGCGCCTGCAGCACGATCTCATCCGGGCTCCCAGTCGCCAGGGTTTCCAGCGCGCCGACCACCTCCGGCCGGAAGCGCCGGTGGCGCAGGGGGGTAGGATCGACGATCTCCCCACCGCCGATGGTGATGCTCGGCGACGGGCGGCGGATGATGAAGCGGTCCCCCTTGAGCACCGCGAGCGGCTCGCGGAATCGGATTTGGACCCACCCCTCCTCACCGGGACGCATCACCTCGCGATCGAGCAGCGTCAGGCGTGCCGGCAGCTCAGCGGCACCGGTGAAGAAATCAACGCCGTCGTTCTGCTCCAGTGGGGCGGGCGCATCCGGGAGGAGGCGAAGGCGGGCATCCAGCCGTTGTGTCGGAGCCAGGAGACCTGGCAAGGCCAGCACATCTCCCCGTCGGATGTCCTCCACGGCGAGACCAGAGAGATTCACCGCCGTCCTGCTTCCAGGGTGGGCTTGTGAAACTTTGGTCATGTGAGACTGCAGACCGCGAATGCGGGTCGGTAGGCCGCGGGGAGCGACGCGCAACTCTTGCCCAACCGTCAGGTCTCCACCGATCAGCGTCCCAGTGACGACCGTACCGAACCCGCTGACGGTGAAGACGCGGTCGATGGGCAGACGGGGCCGGGTCCCGACCTGGCGGGGACGACCTGCGCCAAGCACCCTATCCAGCGTGGTTTGGAGTTCCTTCAGCCCGGCACCGGTCATGGCGGAGACGGGCACGATCGGCGCGGCCGCCAAGGACGTGCCGGCTATCCGCTCCCGCGTCTCCTCGCGCACCAACTCCAGCCACTCCTCGTCGACAGCGTCGGCCTTGGTCAACACCACAACCCCCGCTCCGACGCCGAGGAGGTCGAGAATGGCCAGGTGCTCCGCTGTCTGAGGCATCGGACCTTCGTCCGCGGCAATGATGAGCAGCGCGGCATCGATCCCGCCGACGCCGGCCAGCATGTTCTTGATGAACCGCTCGTGGCCGGGGACATCGACGATGCTGAC
>JAUJMG010000083.1:9036-13373 GCA_030446955.1 Thermomicrobiales bacterium | reverse complement strand
TCATCTCACATCCTGGAGGACATCGAGCGGGTCTGCGATCACGTCGTGATCCTTAGCGGCGGCCGCCTCGTCATCTCCCAGCCAATCGGCGACCTGGGCGGGGATGATGGAGACATCCTCGTCCGCGTGGACGGCGATCCGGGAGCATTTCTGACGCGGCTGGCGAGCCTGGGTGTGACTGCCGCACCGGCCGCGGGCGATGGCCTCTGGGCAGAACTAGTCGTCCGGCGCGACGACGACCGGGTCTACGACGCGATCCGCGATGCCGCGGCCGACCTCGGCATACCGCTTCGCTCGCTGCGCTCCCGCGCCCGCTCGCTGGAAGATGTGTATCTCGGCAATGTTGGTGCTGGCGCCGGTGGCAACGGGAGCGTACCGACGAACGGCCGGGGGGTACCGGGAGAGATGAACCATGACCACGGCTAATCCAAACCTGGGCTCACCGGGGCTCGGAGCCGACGGGACAACGACAGCCGGTGTCGAGCCGGCCCGCTACGGTGAGGTCTTCGACCGGGGCTACAAGCACTACGAGGGGCGGCGGCTCGGGCGGGGGCAAGCGGTCTGGGCGCTGGTCCGCTACTCCATAAAGCGGGCGATGGGGATCAAGAAGAGCTGGACGGCCAAGATTATCCCGATCGTGCTCTACCTCGCCGTCACCGTGATCGCCCTGATCCCCATCGCCATCGAGGCCTTCATCGGAGATCGCTTCAACTCCAGCGAGGAAATCCTCCCCTACGAGGCCTTCTTCATCATGATCTTTGTAATCCAGAGCATCTTCGTCGCCACCATCGCGCCGGAGATGCTCTGCGGGGACAGGCGGGAGAACGTTCTCCCGCTCTACTTCTCGCGCGCCATCACCCGGCTGGATTACCTGCTGGCGAAGCTTGGGGCGGCCGCGCTGCTGACGCTGACGATCTCCTTCGCTCCGGCGTTCGTGCTCTGGCTCGGTCGTCAGCTCCTGGCGGACTCACCGCTGACGGC
Source organism: Thermomicrobiales bacterium (assembly GCA_030446955.1). Classification (GTDB taxonomy): domain Bacteria; phylum Chloroflexota; class Chloroflexia; order Thermomicrobiales; family UBA6265; genus LC2-1. The sequence goes on along the minus strand of JAUJMG010000083.1, from coordinate 12,392 downwards.
GATGAAAGACAACGCGGGCGATCTCGGCCGGATCGTGATTGCGGGAGTGCTGATCGCCTTCTACCTTGGTGCTGGGGGCCTAATGATCTCCTCCTTCACCGGCCGCGCGAGCATTGCGGTCGCCATCATCGTGATCGGGTTCGTGGTCCTGGAAGCACTCATGGTCATCCTTCGTGAAAACGTGCTGGACGGGACCGCCAGGAGCTACAGCGTCTTTCTCAGCCCGGCCTTCACCGTCGCAGGGCTCGTCACGAACCTCTTCGACCCTGACCACCAAGAGCGGATGCTGGACCTCGAGGCCTGGGTCTATGCTTCTGGCATGGGTGTCGTGATCCTGCTCGCCTGCGCGATCATGTACCTGAGGTACGTGCCCGATGAGTAGCCGCACCGCGCCGCCCACCCTTGAACAGCCCCTGGCTGGGCCTGCGCCGGAGGTCGCCACGACCCTGCCGGGCCTGATCGCCGGCCGGCAACCTTCCATCGTGGTCGACCATGCCTCGAAATGGTACGGGGACGTGGTCGCTGTCTCCGACGTCACCTTTGGGGTCGGGCCGGGGGTCACGGCGCTGCTCGGTCCGAATGGAGCCGGCAAATCCACGCTGCTCAAAATGATGGCCGGGTTGCTCGCCGCCTCCTCCGGCAATGTACGCATCCTGGACGAACCGGCGCGGGGTAAGCCAGGCGCCTATCGCCGTCTCGGGCTGGTCCCGGAGCAGGAATACGTCTACCCGTTCCTGACCGGCCGCGAGTTCGTCCGCCTCAATGCCCTGCTTCAAAAGCTTCCCGACCCCGACGCGGCAGCTGAACGGGTGATCGCGACGGTGGACATGACGGAGGCCGCCAAGCGCAAGCTGGGCGGCTACTCCAAAGGGATGCGGCAGCGGATCAAGGTGGCGGCCGCGCTCGTCCATGACCCGGACGTGCTCCTGATGGACGAACCGCTGAACGGAACCGACCCTGTTCAGCGGGCGGGGTTGATCGCGCTGATCAAGGAGTTGGGGGCCGCCGGCAAGACGGTGCTCGTCTCTTCCCATGTCCTGGTCGAGGTGGAGCGCTTCGCTGAGAACATCATCGTCATCGTGAACGGCAAGCTGGCCGCGGCCGGTGACTACCGCGCGATCCGGGACAAGATCGATGCCCACGACCACGCGGTCCGGATCCGTGCCGACCAGCCCCGCCGGCTAGCCGCCGCCCTAATCGCCGAGCCGTCCACCCGCTCCGTCCGCCTCGACGCCGACGAGCGCCTCGTCGCCGAGACATCCGACGTACGGGCTTTTTACCGCGCGGTCCCGGCCTGCGCCCGCCGCGAGGGCGTCCGCCTCTTCGAGGTCCAGGCCGCCGACGAGTCCCTGACGTCCGTGTTCGCGTACCTAGTAGAGCGGTGAGGCACCGTCGGTCACAAAGCATCGGTATTGGCTTCGCGAGCGACCCCGGGTCGAACTTCCGCTCCCGTGTGACGTTGCTGCGCCGGGTGCTAGACGCAGTGAGAGAGGTGAAGCGCATGCGGATGACGATGGTCCACAAACGGAGGGCTGGCAGATCGTGATGGCGTCCACCCTCCTTTGGCGTCCGTTCCCGGTCCTCATGCTCACCGTCCGCCAGTTTCTCGGGGGCCGGGCGGTCCAGGTGGTGACGGCGCTTTCGCTGGTGCCGGTGCTCTTCGCCGGCATCTACTTGCTGGACACGACATGGACCACTCCGCGTGAATTTCTCGCCAGAGTGATCTTTCTCGAACTCGTGGCGCCAACGCTGCTGCCGATCAGCGTGTTAATTCTCGCTACCGGGGCCCTCGGCAACGAACTGGAGGACCGGACGCTCCCGTACCTGACCCTCAAACCGGTCGGCCGCCTGCGGATCGTGGTTGAGAAGCTGGGCGGGGTGCTCATCGTGGCGCTGCCCACGGTGCTCCTCGGCCTGCTGGTGGCCTTCGCGCTCATCTCGCGAGCGGAGGATCCGTTCGTGGGCATCGCCAGCAACCTCGGGGTGGACCAGAGCCTCGCACCCGTTCTCTGGGCGGCGCTGGTGGCGGGCGCGGCGGGGGTGGTTGCCTTTGCGGCCATTTTCATCACCGTCAGCCTTTACATCCCACGCGCCCTGCTGACGGGGATCATCTACTCCTTCGTCTGGGAGAGCCTGCTGGGTCGCTTCCTGCCGGGCATCCGGGTGGTGAGCGTCCGGCACTACGTCCAGTCCATCTTTGTCGGGCTGCTCGACGACCCCCGGATCCGGATCGACAACGCCTTCTCCCCAAGTGTCTCCTTTGTGACGCTCGAGGTGGCCTGCCTGATCGCTGTCCTCCTCGCCACCTGGCGCCTGCGTCGGATGAATCTGGAGTGACCGGGGGCAGGCGCCGGCAGCGGCCCAGGGCAGAGGGCGACAACGACAGTATCGCGAACAGGGACGAGCCGGCATCGGCTACGCATTGAGGTGGAAGTGGACGAGGCAACGAGGAAGCATCCGACCGGAGCAGATGGGGGGCTGCCGCTCGGGCGCTGGCCTGATTCAACGCGGCCGATGGGGCTGGGACTGATGGTCCCGATCTCGGAGGAGTCGGCCTTTGGCGGCACCCCCCGCTTCGCCGACATGCTGGAGATCGCGCGGACCGCGGAGGCGGTCGGCTTCGACACCGTCTGGTTCGCCGACCACCTGCTCTTCGAGGACGACGGCAATCCGGACACGATCCGCGGCGTCTGGGAATGTTGGACGATGATGGCTGGCATCGCTGCTGCCACCAGCCGCATCCAGATCGGCGCGCTGGTCGCCTGCGTAGGGTTCCGCACTCCAGGCATCATTGCCAAGATGGCCGAGTCCATCGACGAGATCAGCGGCGGACGCTTCCTGCTCGGCCTCGGGGCCGGGTGGCACCGACCCGAATACGACCGCTTCGGGTTCCCCTTCGACCATCGGGCGAGCCGCTTCGAGGACGCCATTCAGATTATTCAACCCCTCCTACGGACCGGTCAGGCCGACTTCGACGGGACGTTCTACCAGGCTCCCGGAGCCGTAAACCAACCGCGTGGCCCACGCGCCGCCGAGGGCGGCCCTCCCATCCTGGTCGGCACCAGCGGTCACCGCATGCTCCGCCTCACCGCCCGCTACGCCGACGCCTGGAACACCGTCTGGCACAAGGACCCCGCAGCGGTCGTGCCCCGCCTCGCTGAGGTGGATGCCGCCTGCCGTGATGTCGGCCGCGATCCGGCCAGCCTCGTTCGCACGGCCGGCGGCAATATCGCTATGCCTGGCTACCTGGGCCGTCGGCCTGACCCAATCACCGGAGAGACCGAGGAGATCGCGTCCGCGCTTCGGGGCTTCCGAGATCTCGGCCTGCGCCACTACGTCTGCGGCCTGGACCCCTG
>JAUJMG010000083.1:3503-8936 GCA_030446955.1 Thermomicrobiales bacterium | reverse complement strand
CCGTCGCTCTCACCCGTGCCGACAACGAAACGGCGCTGGGCAACAGCGAGCGTGGAGAACTGGCGAACGCCTGCGGCGCCCAGCGCTTCGTCTCCATCCATTTCAACAGCTTCACCGAGCCGGAGGTCAACCACACCAAGACCTTCTGGGGGGTGCGGGACAAGGACGAGGCATTCAGCCGGGTGATGAACGCGACGCTGGTCTCCACGTTAAGGGCCGGGACGAACCTCGGCGACGGCGGCGTCGATGAGTTTGGGACCGGCTCTCTCCTGCGAGCGTTGATGCCGGGAACGCTGGTAGAGACGGTCTTCCTCTCCAACCCTGAGGAGGCGGTCCGCCTGGCAGACCCAAGTGGCGCGCGGCTCGACGCCATTGCCGCCGCCATCGCCGCCGGGGTGGAGAGGTCGCTGGTATTCTGACGCGACGAACGAGGGGCACGAGAGGGGGAGAGCGTGGCGGAAGCGCAGCCGCGGGAGCGGCCGCTCAAGGTGGGGATTCAACTCCCGGAGATCGAGCGGGTCGCGCCGTGGTCAGACTACGCGGCCATGGCAAGGCTTGCTGAGGACGTAGGATTCGACTCTCTCTGGGTCGGCGACCACCTGCTCTATCGCAATCCGGGCGAGGAGCCGAAAGGCCCGTGGGAAGCTTGGTCGCTGCTGGCAGCCCTGGCTGCGATCACGACCCGCGTCGAGCTCGGGCCACTGGTGGCCTGCACCGGTTTCCACAACCCGGCGATGCTTGCCAAGAAGGCCGACACCATCGAGGAGATCAGCGGTGGCCGGCTCATCCTCGGTCTCGGAGCGGGATGGAACGAGGCAGAGTACCTGGCCTACGGGTTTCCCTTCGACCACCGAGCCAGCCGGTTTGAAGAAGCCTTCACGATCATCCGAACGCTGCTCCGGCAGGGGGCGGTCGACTTTGACGGCCGGTTCTACCAGGCCCGTGACTGCGAGCTCCGGCCACGCGGACCGCGACCGAACGGCCCACCCATCATGATCGGCACCCAGGGCACGCGAATGCTGCGCCAGGCGGCCCTTCACGCGGAGAGCTGGAACGCTTGGTACGCCTGGACTGGCAACCGGATCGAGGGGCTCGCCCCCCTGCGAGAACAAGTCGACGCGGCCTGCGCGGAGGTCGACCGCGACCCGGCAACGCTGGAACGCACGGTCGCGGTGCTGGTTGGCTTGCCCGGCCGGCAGGGACGCGACTCCGGCGACGTCACGGAGCGGGGCAATCCGCCCCTAACCGGCTCCCCGGAGGAACTGGCGGAAGCACTTCGCGGCTATGCCAAGGCGGGCATCGCCCACGTCCAACTGGTGCTCGATCCGAACACGCTGGAAAGCATTGAGGCCTTCTCTCCAGTGCTGGAGCACCTGGACCGGGGGTAGAGCAGGCCGCGGCAGTAGCGCTTTCCGATGCCGCAGGGCGGCGAAGGGACGGGAAGGCATGGCGACACACGCGCTCGGCGTGGACTTTGGCGGCACCAAGGTGCTGGCCGCAGTTGTCGATCTGGAGACCGGGAAGGTCGTCGGCACGGGCAAGAAGAAAACCAGGCCGGACGACGGGCCCGACGAGCTGATGGGCCGGATCTACGAGACCGGCGAGGCAGCGATCAAGGAAGCAAAGCTCGGCAAGAAGGATGGCATCGTCGGCATCGGGGTTGGCATCGCCGGTCAGGTTGACGCCGCACGCGGCGTCCTCGTGGGAACCCCAAACCTGAGCCAGGCGACCGTTGATCTGCCAATGGCCGACCTCCTGACCCAGCGCTTCGGCGTTCCGGCGGCGCTACGGAACGATGTCCAGATTGCCGCCCTGGGAGAGGAGCACTTCGGGGCCGGCAAGGACGCGGTCGACTTCCTCTGCGTCTTCGTCGGCACCGGGGTGGGCGGAGCAATCGTGCGGGCCGGTCAGCTCGTGACCGGCGCCGCCGGTACTGCCGGAGAGATCGGCCACCTCGTCGTGGATGCTGGGGGGCGGCACTGCGGCTGCGGGGGGCGAGGCCACCTCGAAGCTTACGCTTCCCGCACCGCGATTACCCGCGTGCTCCTCGCCGAGCTGCATCGAGGGCGCTCCTCTGTCCTGGCCGACCTGGTCCCTCGATCGAATGAGGAGCCGGGCGGAACCGCAATCCGCTCGGGAGTGCTCGCCAGGGCCGTCACGAGCGGCGATGAACTGGTCACCGAGACGATCGTGGAGGCCGGCCATTACCTCGGGCTCGGATTGGCCTCCGCCATCAACCTGCTGAACCCGCAGCGCATCATTCTCGGTGGGGGCGTGATCGAGGCGGTGGACCTTCTGTTCCAGGTGGCGGCATCCCATGGTCGGCGAGAGGCCCTACCGGTGCCCGGCCGTTCGGTGGAGATTGTGAAGGCTGGGCTGGGCGATAACGCCGGCGTGGTGGGTGCTGCACTCCTCGGTGGACGGGCTGCCGGCGCTTGAGGTGGCATGGGCGTAGACGCGACAGACACCGCCGAAGCCCATGCTAGACTGTCGCCGTCCGTAGGGGTGGTGGGCGCGTAACGGAATCGACAGACCATGTCGGACGGTAACCTGGGTCGATGAGCGAATCGTGGTCGACATGGATCGCGGGTGTCGGGATGGGAACATGACCGGGGCGGGAGGTCTCGCTGCCGGTGGGTTGTTAGGGTAGTTGGCTACGTAGCTCCGTAGGAGATAACGTGATGGGTGTTCCTGGCGTGGGGACCGGTGCCGGCACGGCCGGGCAGGCGAATTCAGAAGTAGCGGTCTTCGTCGATTTCGAGAACATCCGTTACTCGACGATTAACTCGTTCGGCCGCGAGCCGGACCCGCTCACGTGGCGGGACAAGGCGCTTAGGTACGGCTTGATGGCGGTCGCCCGCGCCTATGCCGACTTTGACCAGCACCCGGCCGCGGTCCGGATGCGCCTCGACGTTGCCGGCTTCGAGGCCCAGCACTACCCCGCCAAGCGGACGACCGATCAGAACGGGCGCGAGAAGATCGAGTCGCGTTCGGACCTCAACTTCGTCGTCGACATCATCAACACGGCGCTGGCGCGGCCAGACATTCGCACCTTTCTGCTCTTCACAGGGGATAAAGACTTTATCCGGGTCGTGACAACCTTGCGCAATCGACTCGGCAAGCGCGTTGTCATCTGTGGCGTGCCTGGCTCGGTCAGCCCGGATCTGGTGGCTGCTGCCGGGGAGGAAGACCCGCTCCACATGGCCCAGTCGGCCGATGTGGACGTGGCCGTGATCCGGGCAATCGACGCCTACGTCGGTCAGCTCCATGACGGCTTCGTTCCCACCCAGAGCCACATGAGCCGCACCCTCTGGCGGTTCCTGGACCGTAACGTCCTGCCCTCGGAGCACATTGAGGCCAAGGTGATGGAGTTTCTGCGGAAGGGGGTCCTGACCAAGCGCCAGACCATCAACGGGCAGGGGCAGGAACTGGTAACGACGGAGCTCAATCCATCTCATCCCCTGGTTCAGGAAGCGCTGCCCGGCTATGGCCGGTCCCAGTTCGACGGCCTCCCCCAGGACGAGGAGGAGTACGAGGACGACGAGTACCTGGATGAGGTGGAGGATCCGGCCCGGGCCCTCGCCGCCGAGGCGGACGCCGACGACGAGCCCTATGAGGATGACTTCGAGGACGACTACGAAGACGAGGACGAGGAAGACAATCGGGGCAACATGCTGCGACCGGGCGAGCGTCCCGTCCGCTCCGCCGCTCCCGTCGACGCGCGGTAGGGCGCAGCCTCTCAGCTGCCCATCCCCAAGCCGCTCCGGATTTCGGAACGCATCCTGGAGCCTCCGAGGAGCGGGTGCGGAAGAGATGCCTTCCTCACCCCGCTCGACTCCGATCAGGCCCAAGTGAGCTAGCTCAGCCCCGTACCCCCGCGATCAGGTCGTCGGCGATCTTGGCGGATGAGAGGACGCCGGGGAGGCCCGCGCCGGGGTGGGTGCCGGCGCCGACAAAGTAGAGGTTCGGCAGCTCCTCGGAGCGGTTGTGCGGCCGGAACCAGGCCGACTGGGTCAGGATCGGCTCGACGGAGAAGGCGGACCCCAGGTAGGAATTGAGCGTGTCCCGGAAGTGGCGCGGGTCGATCATGTGCTCCGCGACCAGGTGCTTGGAAAGCCCGGGCAGGTAGCGCTCCTCCAGGAAGCCCATGATCCGATCCCGATAGGGCTTGGCGGCCTGCGCCCAATCGGTCTTCCCGCCGAGGTGCGGCACCGGCGCCAGCACGTAGAACGCTTCGCACCCGTCCGGCGCCAGCGAAGGATCGGTGAGCGTGGGCATGTGGAGATAAAGCGAAAAGTCCTCGGCCAGGGTCTTCTGGGAGAAGATGTCACCGAGCAGGTCGCCGTAGCGCGGGCCGAGGATGATGTCGTGGTGCGCTAGGGGTGGACCATCGCCCCCGCGGTACCGTCGGTCCGTGCCGAAGTAGATGACCACTAGGGACATCGAGTAGCGCATCCGGGCCAGGCGGCGGTCCGTGTACTTGCGGCGGATCGCCGCCGGCAGCAGCTTCTCGTAGGCCCCGGCGACTTCGGCGTTGCAGACCACCGCGTCGGCGCGGATCTCCTCGCCGTCCGCGAGGCGCACCCCCGTCGCACGGCGGCCCTCGGTGAGGATCTCCCCGACCTCGGCATTCAGGCGCAAGGTGCCGCCCAGTTCCCCAAAGAGCCGGACCAGGGCGTCCACCACCGCGCCCGTGCCCCCCATCGCGAACCAGACCCCCCACTCCCGCTCCAGGTGGTGGATCAGGGTGTAGATGGAGGTCGTCTGGAACGGGTTGCCGCCGACCAGCAGCGGGTGGAACGAGAGCACCTGACGCAGCCGGTCGTCTTTGACAAAGCGGGAGACGAAGCCATAGACGGTCCGGTGGCTCTCCAGGCGGACCAGATCCGGCACGATCTTGAGCATGTCTGACAGGTTGAGGAAGGGCACGGCCGCCAGGTCGGTAAAGCCCTTGGCGAAGATTCGCTCCGTCCGGCGGACGAACTCCTGGTATCCCTCGACGTCGCCGGGATGGGAACTGAAGCGGCGGATCTCGGCCAGCATCCGGTCCGGGTCGCCGCTGTAGTCGAAATGGTCGCCGTCCGGGAAAAAGATCCGGTAGAACGGATCGACCGGGACCAGTGTGACGTACTCCTCGGGGCGGCGCCCCGCAAGCTCGAACAACTCGGTAATCAGCCACGGGGCCGTGATCACCGTCGGCCCGCCGTCGAAGGTGAAGCCGTCCTGGCGGTAGACGTAGGCGCGACCACCGGGCTGATCCCGTTTCTCCAGCAGGGTCACCTGGTGCCCGCGGGCGGCGAGCCGCACTGCGGCGGCCAGCCCCCCAAACCCGCTCCCGATGACCACGATGCGCTGCGTGCCGTTCGCGCGGTCAGCCATGATCCATCAAGCCTTCGTCCTTCTGCGCCGTGTCCGGCGGCGCGAGCCGAGGGT
>JAUJMG010000083.1:0-3403 GCA_030446955.1 Thermomicrobiales bacterium | reverse complement strand
ATCTCGGACCTGGCCGGGACCCGTGCCACCGACTGGGTGCAGGCTGCCGGGGAGGCCTGGGCCGAGGTCCGCAGCCGCTATCCGCAGCGGGTGCTCGTCGGGTTCTCAATGGGCGGCGCTGTGGCGATCCACGTTGCCACCCGCCAGCCCCCGGATCGGCTGATCCTGCTCGCGCCCCTCTGGCGTCTGGCGGACCGGCGCGCCGTCGCGCTGCCGGTGATCAAGCACGTCGTTCGCGCCCTCCGCCCCTTCGAGCAGGCGAACTTCTCCGATCCCTTCGTGCGCCAGGCACTCGGGGAGATGGATCCCTCGCTGAACCTCGACGACCCGGTCGTGCAAGAGCGGCTGCGCCGCGAAACCGAACTTCCGACGGCGACGCTGGACGAACTTCGTCGGGTCGCGGCCCAGGCAGGGGGGCTTGCGCGGCAGGTCACGGCCCCAGCCCTCGTGGTGCAGGGAAGCCAGGACCGCACGGTGTTGCCCGCTTTTACCCGACGGCTGGCCGGGCGATTGGGCGGCCCACTCACGTACCGGGAGGTGCCGGAGGACCACCTGTTGGTGGATGCTGCTACGCCGACCTGGTCAACGGTGCGGGACCTTGTGGTGGGATTCGCGACGGAAGGTGTCGGTTTTGAGGACAGGGCATGATCCGACCGCTGCTGGTGCTGCTGACCCTCGTCCAGGTGGTCCTCGGCGCTCGCGTCCTGTGGCGGCTAGCCAGAACGGCGCGTGGGGCCCGCATCGCGGCCGTCGCAGCGTTCAGGACGGGCGAACGAATGACGGTGATCGTCCCAGTGCTCAACGAGCGATCCCGCCTCGGACCCTGCCTGGACGGGCTGATCGCGCAGGGGGAGGAGGTCGTCCAGATCCTTGTCGTCGACGGCGGCTCGACCGACGGCACCCCGGACCTCGTGCGCGACTACGCGGCCCGGGACCACCGGATCCGACTCGTCGACGCCAGCCCCGTGCCCGCCGAATGGAACGGCAAGGCGCACGGACTACAGAAAGGGCTGGAACAGGCCACCCCGGACGCGGCCTGGATCCTGACCATCGACGCGGACGTGCGCCCGGCTCCACTCCTGGCCCGGTCGCTGCTCGCCCACGCTGGCGCTGAGCAAGTTCCGGCGCTCAGCGCGGCTACCCTGCAAGAGCTGTCCGGTGCGGCGGAAGGCCTCGTCCACCCGGCGATGCTGGCGACGCTGGTCTACCGGTTCGGGATACCAGGAAGGGCAACAACGCGCCTTTCCGAGGTGCAGGCAAACGGGCAATGCTTCTTGGTCTGGCGGGACGTGCTGGAGCGTTGCGGAGGCTTCCAATCCGTCCGTGACTCCGTTTGCGAAGATGTTACGCTTGCCCGCCGGATCGCCACTATGGGCTACCCGGTCGGCTTTTACGAGACGGACGGGCTCGTCTCGGTGGCGATGTACGCCGGCTGGGGTGACGCCTGGCGGAACTGGTCCCGCTCCCTGCCGATGCGCGATCGCTACTGGGGCGCGGCCGGACCGCTCGGCCTGGCGGAGGTCGCTCTGGTGCAAGCGCTGCCGCTGGTGCTGGTGCTGCTGCTGCGTCGGGTTCGGCACGATCGCGTAGGCAGAACCGCCTTCGCGGCCAATGCCGCCCTCGCGGTGGTCCGTCTAGGGACACTGACTGGGATGGGGCGGGCCTACCGGCACCGGCCGTGGACCTACTGGTTTTCGCCCCTGATCGACCTACCTGTGGCGGCACAGCTTCTCGCCAGCGCCCTGCGCCGGGAGCACGTTTGGCGGGGCCGTCCGATTGTCCGTGGAGGAACTCGATGACTGCCAGCGGCCGAATCGCCCGCCTTCTCCTCGTCGGCCACATCGCCGCGCTGGCGTTCGGCCTCGGCGGGTTGTTGATCGCACTGCCCCATCCAGAACTGTGGGCGGATTCCGAGATGGGCCGCAAGACCTTCGACTTCGGGATGGAGTATGCCGGTGCGCTCCACATCGTCTTCGGCGCTCTGGCCATGTTCGCCTTCGGCACCTCGATCCTCGGGCTGGGTCGGACCGTCATCTTCTTCGTAGCCTCCGTCGGGCTTTCGCTCGGTTCGGAGCTGATCGGCACCGGCACCGGCTGGCCCTTCGGCAACTACGAGTACACCAGCTTCCTCGGCTACAAGATGCTCGACCGCGTACCCTTCACGATCCCTCTCTCCTGGTTCTACATGGGCCTCGCCTCCTACCTGCTGGGGCACCTGATCGCCGCAGGGCGCGGCTTGCGGCCCCACCGGGTCTGGGCACTCGGCCTCGGCGTCTGGTTTCTGATCGTCTGGGACCTGGTCCTTGACCCGGCGATGGCCCACGCCTCGATGCGGGTCAAGTTCTGGGAGTGGAACGAGACCGGGCCCTACTTTGGGATGCCGATCCAGAACTATGTCGGCTGGGCGGCGACTGGCTTCGCCTTCATGGCCCTCAGCCGCGCGCTCTGGCGGCGAGATCCGGACCTGGCCCGCACCCCGGCCTGGTTCCCGCTCGCCGTCTACGCCGCGAACACCGCCTTCGCGATGGCCCTCAGCGCCAGCGTCGATCTCTGGACCCCGATCCTGCTTGCGGCACTGCTCGGCCTGGCGCCGGCGCTGCTTGCCTGGAAGTCCGGAGCCGCGGGTCCGGCTCAACCCGGTGACCGCCGGCAATGGCGGCTCGCGCCGGGCCGCTAGATTCTGTGCCCGCGTCCCTAACGACGAAGAGGGTCGACATCGACGAGCCGCTGCTGCCGGCGATGGCGTGGCGGTCCCTCCATCTGATGTGCCGCCGCTCCCTCGCTAGGCACGTGGACCTGACGGTCGAGGGGCTGGAGCACGTCCCGCGCACCGGCCCGGTGCTGATCGCGGCCCGCCACTACCACCACCTCTACGATGGCTGCGCGATCGGCACCACCCTTCCCCGGCACGTCCACGTCCTGGTCGCGATGGACTGGCTTCAGCGCCCCGCAGCGCGTGGCATCATGGCTCGCGCCTGCCGCGCCGCGCGCTTCCCAGTCGTGATCCGGCCTGGCGCCGCTGACCACCGGCCGGACCTACGTGACAACCCCGCCGCCCGCGCCGGCTTCGAGGCTGAGGCGAGCCGCGCCCTCCGCCGCGCCGCCACTGAGACGGTCGCCCTGCTACGCGGCGGCCACGTTGTGCTGGTCTTCCCCGAGGGCTACCCGAACATCGACCCCGGATACACCCCAAAGACCGGCGAGGAGTTCTTGCCGTTCGAACCCGGCTTCGCCCGCCTGGTGGCGTTGGCCCAGCGCGAGGGCGATCCCCGCGTTCCAATCGTCCCGACCGGCCTCGCCTACGCCCGCGGCCCCCGCTGGCGCCTTATCCTGCGCTATGGCCCGCCCCTCTTCCTCGACCAGACCACCAACCGCTTCGCCTTCGTCCGCGAGGTCGAAGCGC
>JAUJMG010000434.1:1801-3886 GCA_030446955.1 Thermomicrobiales bacterium | reverse complement strand
TCACGCGGCTGGACCTGGCCTACGCGCCGCCGTTCAACAGCGTCTGGGACCCGGTTCAGGTCGCCGCCACAGCGCTGCTACGCCAAGGCCTGTGGGACCGACTGCAGGACGGGAGATGACCTACGCGCCCGTCCCCCTGATAACGGCCCTTCTCAGGCCCGTGCTCTTTCCCCTCGTGATAGAGATACCGCCCATGACCAGGCCCTGGTGATGAGACACTCGCCGGGCGCACGCTCATGTTCCGTGTGGGCGTGCATCCCCTGCTCCCCACGTCCTTGAACTTTCCGACAAGGAAAAGGTGTCCTTTGGCGAGCGATGGGAGAGCACCGATGAGCGACACGTTTACCATCGGGGAAGCAGCCAGACGAACCGGCACCACGCCCAAGACCCTGCGTCACTACGAGGGGTTGGGGCTGCTGCCGCCCGCCATCCGCGCGCCCAACGGCTACCGTCGCTACCGCCCCGAAGACCTCAACCGGGTCGCGTTCATCCGCCGGGCGAAGGCCCTTGGGCTCACCCTGGAGGAGATCCAGGAACTCGTCGCCGTGGCGGCGGGCGGCCGGTGCACCTTCACCAGGGCCGAGCTGCGGCAGGTCTTGGCGCGCAAGATCGCCGACTGCACCCAGCGCATCGAGGCGCTGGTGGCCTTCCGGACCACGCTCGAAGCCGCCGCCCGGCAGATCACCGAGCCCGACGAGCTGCCAGCCGACGCCTGCTGCCCACATTGCGCCGCCTTTGCCCCGAGCTGCACCTGCCTGCCGGTGCCCGAGCCACGCGTGCTTGACCTTGCCCTATGGGACAAGGTTTAGAGTGGCCCACGGGCGAGATGAGCCCACAGGAACCGGAGCAGCGCATCGGGAGGCGAACCGTGAGCATGTCGCAACGACCTAAGCCGCGACCGGAAATCAGGCACCTCGCCTCACCACGGTAATGCGGCGGCTGCTTGGCCTCTTCGCCCACCCAGACGACGAGTCCCGGATCGTCGGTGGCACCCTCGCCAAGTACGCGAGCGAGGGCGTTGCCGTCTCGCTTGTGGTTGCCACCCGCGGCGAGGCCGGCCCGTGCGGCGAGCCGCCGCTATGCACGCCGGAGGAGTTGCCCCAGGTGCGCGAGGCGGAGCTGCGGGAGGCCTGCGCGATCCTCGGTGTCACGGACCTGACGATCCTGGATTACCGGGACGGCACCCTGCCCGCCGTCGATCGCTCCGAGCTCACGGGGCATCTGGTCGCCGCCATCCGCCGGATCCGGCCACAGGTCGTCCTCACCTTCGGGCCGGAGGGGCGCACCCTGCACCCCGACCATATCGCCATCCACCACGCCGCCACGGCGGCCTTCGCCCTCGCCGCCGTCCCGGCGGCCTATCCGGAGCAGGGTCGGCCCGCCCACGCGGCACCGAAGCTCTACGAGACGACCTTGCCCGAGAGCCTCGTCCGCGCCATCACCTGGGGCTTCCCGGGCATCCCGGACGAGGAGGTGACGGTGGCTCTGGACGTCAGCCCATGGCTGGCGCAGAAGAAGCAAGCGACCAACGAGGCCCACCGCACCCAGGCCCACGACCAGCCGTTCGCCAACCTCCCGGAGGAGGAGCGCTGGCAGGCGCTGAGCGTTGAGTACTTTCGCCTCGCCGCCAGCCGGCTCCCGGGACCGCCGCGGCACGAACCGGACCTGTTCGCGGGCATCCCATGACCCCCGAGCGCTCCGTCTTGGTCGTCGTGCTGCTGGCCACGGTCATGAGCAACCTCGACCAGAGCATCGTCGGGGTGGCGCTGCCGACGCTCCGCCGCATGTTCAATGCCGAGGTCGGGCTGATCCAGTGGGTGATCCTGGCCTACCAAGGCGCCATCGTCGCGACCCTCTTGATCGCTGGACGGCTCTCGGACCGGCTTGGGACTCGTCGGATCTTCCTCGCCGGCCTGGTCCTCTTCACGCTAGCCTCGGGGCTGTGCGGCCTCGCCCTGACCGCCTGGCAGTTGGTCGTCTTCCGCGGATTGCAAGGGATCGGCGCCGCGATGCTCATGGCCACGGGGCAAGTCCTCCTGACGGAGGTCTACCCGGCCGCCCGGCGCGGGAGCGCGATGGGTTATC
>JAUJMG010000434.1:0-1701 GCA_030446955.1 Thermomicrobiales bacterium | reverse complement strand
GTCCTCCTGACGGAGGTCTACCCGGCCGCCCGGCGCGGGAGCGCGATGGGTTATCTGCACATGGCGGTGGCCGCCGGGCTGACCGCTGGTCCGAGCCTGGGCGGCTTGCTCATCGAGGCGGCAAATTGGCGGGTCATCTTCCTGGTCAACCTCCCGATCGGGCTCTTCGCGCTGTGGCTCGCCTGGGGTCACCTGCCCAAGGGGGTGAATCAACCGGCGGTTGGGCCGCTCCTGGACCGATCGCTCGTCCGCTCGTGGCCGCTGCTCGCCGGACTGCTCGCCGCCTTCCTCGCCTTCGTCGCCCTGGCCGCGAACATGTTCCTGATCCCGTTCGCCTTGCAGCCCCTGATGGGGCTCTCGCCGGCGCACGCGGGTCTGGTGATGATCGCGGTCCCGCTGACGATCCTGGTGGTGGCGCCCCTGTCCGGTCGGCTGACCGACCGGGTTGGTCCCCGCTGGCCGGCGACGGCCGGCATCAGCCTGGTCGCCGTCGCGATCCTGCTCATGGCCCAGCTCCGCGCGGAGTCGGCAGTGCTGTTCGCGGTGCTGATCCTCGCCCTCTACGGGATCGGCGCCGGGTTCTTCCAGGCCCCGAACAACGCGGCGGTGATGACGGCCGCCCCCGAAGGGTCGCGCGGCACGGTCTCGGGCCTGCTGGCCCTGGCCCGCAGCCTCGGCCAGATCGCCGGGGTGGCCCTCGCCGGCATGATCTGGAGCTGGCGTCACGAGCTCTACGCGCGCGACCCCGGCGGAATCGACCCGCTCGGCGGCGCCTTGCGGGACGCGTTTCTCGTGTTAGTCATGGTCGCGGTGGCTGCCGTGGTCGTGTCGATGCTGCGCGGAGACCAACGTGGAGAACGGGAGGACATGATCGGTGATCGAGCAGTTCCGCGGTCCGATCCTCGTGGTCGCGTCGCACCCTGACGACATTGAGGCCCACTGCGCGGGCACCGTCGCCCAGCTCGTCGCGCAGGGCGAGGCGGTCTCCTACGTACTCGTCACGAGCGGCAACCGGGGAACGGCCGATCTGTCCGTCACCGCCGAGGAGATCGCCGCGCGGCGGGAGGCGGAGCAACTTGCCGCCGCCCGTGTCGTCGGCGTCGAGCGGGTGCGCTTCCTCCGCTACGACGACAGCGATCTCCTGTTCCATCTGCCTCGCCTGCGCGAGGAGCTGACGGCGATCATTCGGCAGGAGCGGCCGCGGACGATCATCACCCACGACCCGTACCCGGGGAACGGCTCCCGGGACTCCTGCGCGATCTACCCCGACCACACCACGCTCGGGCTGATGACCTTTCAGGCCGCCTACCTGTGCAGCCCCGGCCCCCTGTTCTACCCAGACCAGATGTGCTCAGGCCTCGCGCCGCACCGTGTCACGATGCTCTACCTGATCATGAGCGACAAACCGGATACGTTTGTGGATGTCGAGGCGGTCTGGGACCGGCGCATGGAGGCGCTCCGGAAGCACCGGAGTCAGGGGCGCGACCACTCCGAGATGGAGGGGTTCTTCCGGCGCATTGCCGGAGAGTTAGGGACAAGGGGCGGCTGCCGGTTGGCCGAGGGGTTCCGCCGGCTCCCCCCCACCTGAAGCGGGCCCGCTCCGGTCCAGCTTACCTCCCACCAACAGCCCGGCCATCCCCCGCTTCCCCTGATAACAGCCATTCTCAGGAGGTCCTCGTCTCGTCGTTATCTCCACCCTTT
>JAUJMG010000433.1 GCA_030446955.1 Thermomicrobiales bacterium | reverse complement strand
AAGAGCTGGACCTCGACCACGTTGCGGCCCAGCCGCTCGGTCAGCAGAGCCACGAAGCGCCGGACGGCTGCATGCTCCGGCGCACTCAGATGGCGTAGCGCCCCTCCCGCGTCGTCCAGGTCCATAGGCGTCGCGCTCCTCCTGTACCACGGACTCACCCTCATCCCGGTCTGAGTTGTTCCGGCCCTGATCCGGTGCTGACCAACGCTACCCTGCCCAGATCGCCGTCCAGCTGAGCAGTGCTGATCCCCGAGTCGGTCCAGCGAGGGAGAGCGACTGCGAGGAGTGTGCCCCGCGGTGTGGGTGCCTGGCGGCCTGATCAGGCAGGGCGTCGGCTCCTCTCGGCCACGACTGAGTCCGTCCGAGGACGATGTGACCAAGCATAGGTCATGCGGACGCACGACGGATGCGCGCTGGGCTGGCGCCACCCTCCGTCGCTCCCGGCGGCTGCTGCAGAGAAACCCCAGGTCGAGCCTCGCCTCCAGGTGGCCGTAGAAGGGGGCGGCGGGCACGAGGGCTTCGAGCGAGACGGTGATCAGTTCATCGAGCCGGCGGGGTTTGGACGGGCCAAGCATGGGGCTCTCCTGAACTCGGGAGGAGCTTCGGCTGCGGCACGGTGACTCGGGGATAGACTCATCGGAGCATGGGTCTCCGCAGGGTGCTGGACGATCAGGGGACGGGGCATGGGTACCGGGGCACTTCCCGAGTTGCAAGATCCCGGACGCGGCGAGGCGGCCGATTGCGTGTTCTGCGCGATCGTCGCCGGGACCGCGCCCGCCAGCGTGATCTACGATGATGCTGAGGTGCTCGCCTTCTTAGACATCCGACCCGTTACGCCCGGCCACCTCTTGGTCATCCCGAAGCGGCACGCGCCGCTCCTTGCGGATCTGGACGAGGCGACCGGAGCACCGGTGTTTCGAGTGGCCATGCGGCTGGCTCGGGCCGTGCGTGCCTCCGGCCTGCGCTGCGAGGGGATTAACCTCTTCCTGGCCGACGGCGAGGCCGCCGGTCAGGAGGTCTTCCACACCCACCTGCACGTCATCCCTCGCTTCGCGGGTGACGGCTTCCGCATCGACGCGGACTGGGGGTCGGTGATGCCGCCCCGGGCGGAACTCGATGCGATAGCGGCCCAGTTGCGCGACGCGTACGAAGCCTTCCGGATCGATGAGGTGTCTTCCCTCGACCCATAGCACGTGTGTTTTCAACGGGCTGGGCTGTTATCTGGGGATGACGGGCTGGTGGGGACCATGCATGAGAAAGCCCCGGATGGTAACTCTACCAGGGCCGAGATGAAGGCGGGTTATTGAGGTTCTGCAGTCGTCGGTTCGTTCAGGATACCGAGCAAGGGCTTGCACACTTCGAGCCCGGTGATGCGAACCGACGGGTGCTCGGTGTCCAGCCAGCGTTCTCGTGTCAGCCGCATCCGCTGGTCCTGCCGGACGATGCCCCCGTGCGGCATGACGTACTGTCCATTGGGCACGTAGCCGAGCTTGTCCATCACCCGGATGGAGGCCACGTTGTCCGCCCAAGCGCCGGCGTACGCTTCGCGCCCCCCGAGGCCATCGAAGCCCAACGCAAGGATGGCCTGCCCCATCTCAGTACCCAGTCCTTGTCGCTGATAGGGTAATCCGAGCCAGCACGACGAGCCGAAGCAGCGCGTGACGGCGAAGCTCCGCGAGAAGACGTGCTGCATGCCGATCGGCCGGCTATCGAAGTACACGGCGAGCTGGAGGTTCCAGTCGTCGGCGCCCCAGCTTGCCAGTGAACCGAAAAATGAGCGCAGGAGTCCCCGCTCCGCCTGGGGCGATGGCTCGTAGAGCCAACCTTCGTGGAACGGTGCGCTCCCCGGCTCTTGAATGCCGTCCCGAACGACAGTCGCCAAATCGACCAGGTCCGTTTGGGTGGGGAGTCGGAGTTCCAGTCGTGGGGTCACGAGGGCAGGGCCATAGAGTGGCCAGATCTCGCTCATCCGATCGCGTATGAACACGCGGTTTCCCCTTTCTCTACTAGGAATAGTATGATGAGTAGATTATATCGCTTTAGTGCAAAACGCCTCCATGTAAATAGAGAAGGTATCTGCGGTCCACCTGGCTGAATGGGAGAGGTAGAAAGAATGGGCGTTATCTCTATCAAAGGCGTGGAAACGCGGGCCTGAGAAGGGCCGATATCATTGGGAGAACGATTAGAAGCAAATTCGGGTAGCCCGGGCTTAGTCCCGCAAGCAGCATCTACACACCACATCTGAAAAGCGGTCAAGGCTGGACGGAACATCGGTCAGACAGTCAAGGTGAGCAAGCACGGCGATCGGGCAGCGGTGCGGGGTGCGTGGTGCGGGATCTGAAGAAGATGATCGTCTGACCGGAACGTGCAGCCCCTGTGGTGAAAGAAAGGCCGATGGCATGGACGAGCTAACGGCCCGGACCGTTGCCCTGACGACCGCGCCCGCCGGGTGTGCGTACCTCCGGGCGGCCGAGCGGCTCGGACTGAGTGCTGCGGCGGCCGTGGAGCCGGTTCGGAGCTTCGACCTGCTCGGCCAGGCCCTCACTGAGGTCTCCGTCTGGCGGGGGGGGCCATGCCGCCACCGTGACGGAGATCCTCACCGCGAGGCCACGTCTGGAACCCTTCGCCCGGGCCGTCCTCACCCGACCCGAGGCGGCCTGGTGGTTCGGGCCACTCGAGCGCCGGGTGCAGCTCGCCGCCATGAACCCGACCGGGACGACGGTCCCGACACCGCCGATCATGCCGGCCGGGCCGCCTAGTGAGTGGGAGCGGTACGCCCAAAAGCCCGCCTGGGGTCTCTACACTTCGACGGAGGTCGCCGGGACCAGCTCGTTCCTGGAGGGGTCTGCTGCCTGCGCTGGCGACCTCGGCCCCCTTGTGTACCCCGTGGCGCGCTATTGCGTCGTGGTGTCGGCCGCCGCCCGCGTGTTCACCGTGGACGGCCCGGCGGCCTGGCACCGGCTCTGTACAACCTACCCCGCGCTGGAGCCGGGTGGCCCCCTGGGGGCCGCCTGGTCCCCGACTTCGCCGCGGTGGCGCGGGACTGGGATGCGGTCCACCTGACGTTAGGAGGACTGCTCACTGCCGAGCAGGTCCGGGTTGATGGGCCGGGCGGTGCGACGGAACTGCAGGGCTGGGACGCCGAGCAGACCGTCTGGCTGCGCTGGGTCTTCGACGAGGTGACCCGCCTGCCCGACCTGCTCCGGCCTTCGCCGTAACGGGGGCGCCGCCGGTCGCAGCTATGTTCTAGGTGACCTGGCCAGCCTCGGTCTCACCGTCTGGGCCATCATCGGTTCAAAGCGGGAGGGCGGCCGCGTCGCGTGGCCGGCAGTTCCGCTGGTCTTGATCTTCACGCTCCTGTTGGCGTATCTCGCGGCTAAGCTGATGTACGAAGAGATCCTTCCGTGCCTCACCGTCGATGAACGGTACTGTGATTTCAGTGCCACCCAGTACCGTAACCTCTTCAGCTGGGAGTTTTAAGGGCGGAAGGGCGTGTAGGGATGCCCGCCTGACGACCGGGAAAAGCCACCGGAAAGCCACCGTGCGAGCCCCGCCCTGGCCGGCGTCCTGTGGCCCGCGTGGTGGTCCAAAGAGGGACCAAACCGGAACTGAGCGTGCCCCGGCGACCGGGTACAAAAGCGCTACAAGCGTGCCCGTGCCCGAAGCAACGACAGCGGTCGGCTCGTGGTGGCAGTGACATCCCCACGATCACCCGCCGGCGACGCCCTGAGCGGCCCCAGGAGGCGCAAGAACGCGCAAACGGGGCATATGGCGCGGAGGGGGGCCGCCGGCACCCTGATGCTTCCCAACCGCTAGGGGAGATAACCGAACTCGTCCGCACAAACACTATTAACTGCATCGGGAGTCAGCGTTCATGCCGAAGGACAC
>JAUJMG010000432.1 GCA_030446955.1 Thermomicrobiales bacterium | reverse complement strand
GAGGTCTCCGTCGCGCCCCGGAACATCTCGCCGAACTCCCCGAAGCGGGCCGTGGGAGGAGGAGCGATCAGCAAGACCACCGGAGGAGTGCCTGCCTCGGTGCGGCCGATTCGCAGTGCCATGTCCGCAAGAAGCCCCGCGCCCTCCGCGATGTCTGAGGCGGTAAGGCCAAAGCGGCGTTTGAGGTCGTTGGTCCCCAGCATGATTGTCACGAGGTCGAGAGGCCGGTGCGACTCCAGGCAGGGCGGCAGGTACTCCTTGCCGTTGCGTCCGGGTGAGAGCGGGTCGTCCCAGACCGTGGTCCGCCCGTTCAGCCCCTCCTCGATCACCCGGTAGTCGCTCCTCAGCCTGCGCTGAAGCACACCTGTCCATCGCACATCTGGACCGAACCGCTCCTTTGTCGCCGGGTCGTACCCCCAGGTGTTCGAGTCGCCGTAGCACAGGATCGTCTTCAACCGGGAACCTCCGGAACATTGGGTCTGATTGCCCTTGATGCAACCGTTGCCCCAGCCTAACGCCTCACCTGGATCATACGGCCCCCGCTCCATGGGAGCCAGATACGCCGGCCCCGTGGTAGGCCAGGGCGCACTGCCCGCCGCAAACCGAGCCGTTCCTTCCCAGATGTCTCGATGGAGCGGCCTCTTGCAAACGCGGAAGCCGGGCGGCGTTAGGACCACCCGGCTTCCGCGTGCATTCGACTCGGTGGAATTAGGCTGTCGGATCCGTGCTACCCTGCGCGCCGGCGGACTGACCAAAACCGGGTGTCGCGGGGGGCGGCTCGCCCTGCTGGTAAACGTCGCTCTCGTCCTGCCCGACCGGGCCTTCTCGGAAGTTGGTTGGCATGTCCGCGAAGTCGTGGATCTCTCCACCGCGCCAGGTATCTCCCTGAGTGTCCTGCCAGGCTTGCTGAGGGATGACGTTCAAGACCTCCTCGGGGCTGCCATAACGTCCTTGGGCGACGTACTGAGCGATGAGGGTTTGTAGCGCCTCGTCATCATCCACCATCGCCAGCAACTGGTCCTTGTCCACACCGGGGCCCCAGTCGGCATCGCGCAACCGACCCTCCAGCAGTGCCCGCATGTCTCCTTGGTCCATCGTGCCCCCCCTCGATTTGATCACCGACCGCCAACGCCAGAGGCGGCCCGCGCGAGAGCGGTCGGCAAGACCCGTGCCGAGGTGGAAGGGGCACCGGACCTTTCAGTGGCAGGTGGACCGATTACCCTAACGGTCGATTCTCGGGGCGGTGAGGAGAGGTCACCGTCTCGCCGGCGCCAGTTGCGGGCTCGATCGGTGGCTCGCCAGTTGAATGCCGGTCATGATGAGGTTCGCGTGGACCCAGCAGCACACAACCAATCAGTTCCGCCGCCGGCCGCGGCGCCACAAGCGATGCTGGTGGCATTCCTCGACCGCCAGCGCGAACTCTGCTCTGAGAGATCGCGGGTTGAGCGACAAAGACCTGAAGCGGAGCTCGGTGCCGTCGGAGGGCACCCTCCTCGCGATGGTCAAGCACCTCGCGTACGTGGAGCGGAGGGTGGGTTCAGGCGGTCTTCGCGGGCGAGGATCCTCCTTCTCCCTGGATCGAATCCGATCCTGACGCCGATTGGCGCATCGAGCCGGGGAAACGTCCGATCCGATCCTTGTTCTCTACCTCGCGGAGACCGCTCGTTCCCGGGAGATCACGGCCGCTGCGGCCCTGGACGATCGGCCCAGGAGGCCAGGCAGCAATCAGACGCTCGCCTGGATCCTGATCCTGTGCCACAGGATCCAGGAGGTGCCCCGCCACAACGGCCACGCCGACATTCTGCGGGAGTTGATCGACGGCCACCCTGGCGCTTAGCCCGCAGGACATCGCTCGCGGTTAGCGCTCCTGGCTTCACGGGCCGCTCGGTCATGGCCATCGCGGTGCAAGACCAGGACTTGTCAGCGTCGGTGTTTTGCCGGCGCCTTACTCCGGCGCCCACAGGCCGCCGGTTGCCTCCAGCCAGTCGGCAATCCGCTCTACCGCAGTTGGCACATCGTCGTCCGAGACATCGACCTCATAGGTCGGTAGGATCGACTCACTTGCGAGGCGCCGGAGGAGATCCTGATCGCGAATAAAGACGCCGAGGTCATCGTACTGGGATGGGTTGCCGGAGACCTTGAGCCGCTTTGCACGCGCGTTAGGGAACGACTCCGGCGCCCGCGCGCAGAGGACGAGGCGGAAGCCAAGCGGCTCCAGCCGTTCTTCCAGCCACCGAAAGTCATGGTCCCGACCTCGGGCCTGAAGCTGATGGGCTCTCGCCGAGAGGTGAAAGCGGTCCAAGATCCACGAGTAGTACGGAAGCAACTCGAAGAGACGGGCCCAGGTGGCGAAGGTCTCCATCGCCCGTGCCGTCTCCTCGGGCGCAAAGTTGATTGGTCCGCGGCCCCACGGCGTGTTGGTGAAGCCGCCCCACTCCGCCGAGATGAGCGGCGAGTGATACCGGTACTTGCGCGGCCCGACGACGCGGGGATGCTCATTGAGGGCGAACGCGATGTCGGTCTTGTGGGTCAGGCGGGTGCCTTCGAGGATCACCTTCGGGCACAGCGTCCTTGCCACCCCAGCCCCTCCATGAGCCCGGCACCCCCGCCGGGAGCCACCGGCCGCTGAGGCGGACGCCCTAGTCGCCCGCGGCCGCGGCCGGAAGCGGCTCGGCCTTGCGGCGGGCCACTAGTTCCGGCTGGGGAACCTTCGGGTTGCGTGCCAGGCGGAGGAAGACCAGCAGCTTGATCATCACCGCTGTGGCGTCAAACTGCCGCCAGTTCATGCCGTGGTAGGCCATCGCCGGGAAGGCGTGGTGGTTGTTGTGCCACCCCTCGCCCAGGGTCAGGAAGGCGATGATCCAGTTGTTGCGGCTCTCGTCCTTGGTGTCAAAGTCTCGGGAACCGAAGGCGTGGCAGATGGAGTTCACGGCGAAGGTCGCGTGGTTGAGGAACGCCATCCGGACCAGACCGCCCCAAAGGAAACCCTGCCAGCCCGCGATGAGGTAAGGGATGAAGAGCCCGAGGACCAGCCAAAGTACCGTGGTCTTGTCGATAAAGACGATGGCCCGGTCTGACATGAAGCGGGCGCCGTACTTCTCGCGGTCGGCCGGCTGGCCGGAGAAGAACCAGCCCAAGTGGGCGTGGAAGAGACCCTCTAGCGGGCTGTGGGGATCGCCCTCCTTGTCGGAGAAGGCGTGGTGCTTGAGGTGGTTGGCCGCCCAGTCGATGGGCCGCCCCTGCGCAGCCATACAGCCGGCGATCAAGACACCGACCTTGACGGCCGGGTGGCTCTCAAAGCTGCGGTGTGTCAGCAGCCGATGGAACCCCATCGTGATGCCCATGCCGGTGATGAAGTAGAACCCGACGAAGAGGGCTAACTCCTTCCAGCCGAGCCAATCAGACCACAATTGCTGCATGGCGATCACGGTACCGAGCAGCGGGCCAATCGCCCAGACCAGCAACACGGCCTTGTAGAGCGTGCCCGGCACCTTGCGGTCGAACATCTTGACCAGTGCCAACGCCCCGCCGATCACCGCAACCAGCAACCACCACCAACTCACGCATCTTCCCCCTGGTGCTGTTCCCAGCACTCCATGACGACCCAACCCCGTCTTGCCTTGGCACAACGGTTGAGCCGTCCAGCCCCTCGTGCACTCCACGTGGGGTCCCGACGAGCTGAGGGCGATCCACGCGAACCCAGCATCAAAGGCTTACTCAGTGTACGTTGCCTGCGCCGGACCAACAAGCCTTTTTGGCTTTCAAGCTGCCCTTGTGTCGAATAACGTCGGCTCTTCGTACTCCCGGCTACCAGGGATTGACCGGGGGGAGGTCAGCGCGAGGGGGGCACTGTGGAACCCCTGCCCTCCATCGGAGCCAAATCCGTTTTGTTCCCTAAG
>JAUJMG010000431.1 GCA_030446955.1 Thermomicrobiales bacterium | reverse complement strand
ACGATGCGTTCGAGTTGCTTGACGTGCTGCCGTTCATGACGAGCGAGCCACTGCGCATAGAACAGGACGGTCCGCTCAAGGACCTTGCCCGCCCCTGTCACGGTCGCCGCACGGGACCAGCCGTCAGGTGGCAACGGTTCCAGGACGGCCAAGAGCTCGGCACGCTGCGTGGCAAAGGCGTGCAAGGAGGGTCGGAAGTCCAGGTCGCGATCGTCTGTCTGCGTGATCCACGTGGTGGGATAAACCGCCCGCAGCGTCGGCGTGTCCTGGGTGATGATCGCCACGATGCAGGTGGGCCAGACATCAGCACAGGCACGGAGATGGGCCAGCACATCGTTGGCGGACCACGCATCGTGGTTGGGGGAGGTGTGCACGTGCGCCGGTGCTAGGCCGGCGGTAAGTGCGGGGATGCGGGGCGGCGGTGCGGCAAGCAGGGTCAGCACCTGCTCAATCGTGAGTGATCTGCTGGGCACAGGATGTCATCTTGTCACACCAGACCAAGAGACTTCGTTGACCTCCACAGATATGTGACCAGGAGGAGATGAGGTTATCTCTCTATAGCCGCCATGCGGCCAACGACCAACTCGACGCCGCACGCGCCCGGTCGATCCCTCTGGCTCCCGTCTGATCGCGCATCGGCTATTAATGCTGCTGGGCGTACCGGAAGTCGTGGCGGGGTTTGGCTTGTGGTGCCCCAGCCCGACGCCGCCACCGGGTGAACGGGATCCGGCGGGGTGACTGTGCTGTCCACGTCACAAACGAGGCGGCAATTGCCCTGCGCGGGCCATGCCGTTGGCCACCGATGCTACCCACCTACGTACCCCATGTCATGATGAGGTTTGCGGACGCCCTACCGTTCTTCTATGCGAGCGGCTCGGCGAAGACGGCGCGGACGTAGGCGGCAACGTCCCCTCGCTCCTCCACGCCGTCGAGGACCATGCATTCCAGGACATCGACCACTTCCGGCATGAGGTCATTGAGATCCTGGATCACTGGTCGGTCGTTGCGCGACGGGAGCGGGTCGGTGACAAAGTCGTAGAACGCATCCGTCAGCTCGTCGGGGTCAACCTGGATACGGAAGAAGCGGAACTTCGGCAGCATAGTGGCACCTACAGGAACGATGTATTCGTAAACCGATGCCCAATGCTGGGCAGTGTCTGCTAACGATCGCTCCAGCTAACCCGCTGGAACGCGCGAGTCCCTTGGCGAGCAGCGAGTTGTCGCTCGTGGGCATCCCCATCCCGGAAGATCCAGACCAGGACGATGCCCGCCAGGAAACCGCCAATGTGGGCGAAGTAGGCAACGCCGCCCCCAGTCTCCTCCGTCCGGACGCCCAGCGAGGCGAAGCCGTTGACGAACTGGAGCACGATCCAGAGCCCGATGTTAACCCAGGCCGGCAACAAGAAGATGATGGGGATGAACCCGATCAACACGGCCGTCCGGATCTTGCCCCGAGGGAAAAGCACGATGTAGGCCCCGAGCACCGCCGCGATCGCACCACTGGCACCGACCAAGGGGATCTGGCTCTCGGGGTCGATGAAGACCTGGGCCAGCGCAGCGGCAACCCCGCCGAGCAGGTAGAACGTCAGGTAACTGACATGACCCAGGGTGTCCTCGACGTTGTCCCCGAAGACCCAGAGAAAGAGCATGTTGCCGGCAATGTGTAGCCAGCCGCCGTGGAGGAACTGGGAGGTGACCAGGGCGTGGAGATCTTGGCGGTCAGAGATCTCGATCGGGACCGCACCCCAGCGAAAGACGAACTCGGTGAGAGCAGGGTTGGCACGGGTGTCGGGCAGGGTAATCTGGTAGAGGAAGATCAGGACGTTGAGCGCAATCAGCGCGTAGTTGACGACAGGGGTGAGCCGCTGCGCCCGGTTCTCATCGCCGATCGGGAACAAAGGCTCGCTCTCCTCGGTGCCACCGGGGCGTCTTAGACCGGTGATCCACTCCATCATTGGATTGTTGCGCGATCCAGCGGGACGGACGGAACGGCTTCAACCCCAGGCAGCGGGTCGTGCCGTGCCCGATTAGGTCCCATATCCTCTGTCGCAGGGTGTCTCGCTTCCCCCCGTCGGTGGGGTTCAACGGCCCTTGTGGAGTGACGTTCACGGGATGTTTCCGAGCGGACATCTCGGTGGGGTGATCAACCAACGCGCGTGGCCCGTTGTTGCCGGTGTCTGCCCCGGCTCACATCGGGTCATGTGACCACGGATAGTGGCGTTGCGTTCACCCTGGTTCACAGCACGGGGAGGACATATTCCGGTGGTGCTTCCCGCCGCTTTGACCGTTGGTGAGAGCGCCGGTCGAGGCCGGTGCTCTCACCAACGCGTTAGGCCTGTCCCTCGCCCCCGGAGATGCTCCCCATGGTGTCCTTGACGGCCTGGTTGGCCCAAGCGAGGACGCGGTTGCGGGTCTCCTCACCGCTGCGGGGGGCAAAGAACAACCCGATCAGCAGGCCGTAGACGAAGAACTTCAGAGCCGTCCGTGCTCGCCCAATCATCGCGCTTCTCCTCGTCGTATCCGCGGCTTGCGCCGCTCCAGTCGCGCTGTGCTTCCACGCGTTCCATCACTTGCGGCACCCAGTGCCGCACCGCCGTTAGCGATCCATGTTTGGCGGCACGTCGTGACCCAGAACATGTTCTTCGTCGGCCACCTCCGGTCCAACGCTGGTTGTGGCGGTGCCGGTGCCTGCGAGGTCTGGGGTCAGGGCAAGAGAGGGATCCAATCCGGTGATTGGCTCGGCGTCCTGCACTCCCGGACCATCGACCGGGGCGACGACCGGCGTCGGAGTAGTCAGACCAACTGTCCTCGCCTCGCTTGGTGCCGTGTCGCTCGCTTGCAGTGTCGCAGGACGGAGATCGACCCGCACCCGGGAGCCGAGCGCCGCAGCGCGGGTCCGGATAGACCCCGCTCCCTGGCCAGCGCCGAGACCGATTCGCGCACTGAGATCAGTGACGCGTTGGGACGCCATGCCGACATAGCTCGCGAGTTGCTCGCGCGTCTGGTGGCCAGATTGGGGGGTCCGGAAGAGGGCAGCGGTCGATCCTGCCAGGCCGCCGATTAGGGCACCGACCACGAAGGCGGTATTGTGCCGCTCGGTTCCCGTCCGGCGTTCTTCCCAAGATACGCTGAGTTCCTGCTCTCGCGTCTTGCTGCTCTCGGACGCCCCGCTTCCCCGATGCCTCGCCACCAGCCGATGCCCTCCCGCCACTGAACGGCGCCGCCGACGCGGAGCAACCCCATCACGCCGACGCGCCGGCCGGCGGATGCACCTTATCAATTTCTGTGCCAATTCGCCGTCTGCGCGAGAGTTGACGTGTTCGATCCCAGGCCGGAACCCGCTGGGAGCCGGAATGGCAGGAGGGGCTACAATCCTCGGCCATGACAGATGCCTCCAGTTCCCTGCCCCGGACCACGCCTGCCGATCTTGGGAACCCGGCCTTGATTGAGGCGATCCACGCCGCGATCAACGCTGCCGGCGGACGCCTCCCCTTCGCGCGGTTCATGGAACTGGCGCTGTACCATCCGGAGCATGGCTACTACCTGACACCCGCGCGTCGCCCCGGGCGAAGCGGCGACTTCCTGACGGCGCCGGAGACGCATCCCTTCTTCGGCTTGACTCTCGCTCGACAAGTCG
The DNA here is from genome assembly GCA_030446955.1 of Thermomicrobiales bacterium. Lineage (GTDB taxonomy): Bacteria > Chloroflexota > Chloroflexia > Thermomicrobiales > UBA6265 > LC2-1. The sequence continues at coordinate 274 of JAUJMG010000431.1, read as the reverse complement.
CGGAGTGCTGGGAGCGGCTCGGACGGCCACGGCCATTCACCGTGCGGGAGTACGGGGCTGGGGTCGGCGGGCTCGCCTACGACCTCATCGCCGGCCTTGCGACCGAGGCACCGGACGCCCGTGCTGCCCTCCGCTATCGGCTGGTCGAAGCGAATCGTCATCGCCTCCACGAAGCAATGGCGGCGATGCAGGAGGTTGGCCTCGGGGGTGTCGTGGCGGAAGAGACCGCGGAGCCAGGGCAGCCACTCCCCCCGATCGAGGGTGTCGTCCTGGC
>JAUJMG010000430.1 GCA_030446955.1 Thermomicrobiales bacterium | reverse complement strand
CTGCGCCGGGAGGTGTATGCTCAGGACGGCATCCGCTACCACTCCAACCGGCGCGCCATCATCGAGCGGCGGCCGGTCGCCGACGAGTTCGTGGCGGCGGTGCTGGCGCCGGAGCATCCGCTAACGGTCGTGGTCCACGACGAGGCGGAGAGCCAGGTGCGCAACCGGTTCGAGCAGGAGTTGGTGGCGCCGATCCTGGCGGTGCTGGCCGACCCGCACGGGTACGGTCTCGATCCGGAGGAGGGGCTCGGGGTGGTGGTGCCGCACCGGGCCCAACGGGCCGCGCTTCAAGAGGAGGTGCCGGGGCTGACCAGGAAGGACCCGGAGACGGGGACGATCGCGCTCTCCGCGGTGGACACGGTGGAGCGCTTCCAGGGGGGCGAGCGGACCGTGATCCTAGTCGGGGCCACGGAGAGCGACCGGGAGTACCTGCTGGTCTCCGGCAAGTTCCTGCTGGACCCGCGTCGCCTGACCGTCGCGCTCAGCCGCGCGAAGAGGAAGATGGTGCTGGTCGCGGCGCGATCCGTCTTCGAGCTGTTCAGCGCCGACGAGGAGACCTTCGCCAACGCTCAGCTCTGGAAGAACCTGCTGCGCCGTACCTGCACGGTGCCCCTCTGGGCCGGGGAGCGGGACGGCCGCCGGGTCGAGGTCTGGGGCAACCCACCGGGAGGCTCGATCGCCGAGCCGGAGGCGATGATCGGGTAGTGCATCGGGCGGCCAGCCGCGACAGCCGCGCGATTGGACCTGCCTTGTCGCACGGCCATGGCAAACCTCCTCGGGATCCCTGCCCAGGGCTTCGCCCGGTTCGCGATCCAGGTGCAACAGGGCTGGAGCCTGCCTGGACCTCGTCTCCGGCGGGCGGTGTCAGGTGGGACGCCTGCTCCGGCGTTGGCCCAACCGCTTCCCTTCTCCTGTCGCCCTTACCGGGCGCCGATGGCCAGGATGAGGCCGTCTCGTCGCATCGCGGGGCTGCTGGTGATGAAGAGAATGTCGCCGGCGTGGGGGGCCGTGATCTCCGCGAGCGTCTCCCCGAACAGGTCACCGATGCGGCCAATGGTTTGACCTTCCGTCACGGTGTCGCCGACGGCGACCGAGGGGTACCACATCCCTTCAGCCGGCGAGTTCATCCAGGTGAACCGGTCAATCTCGACGATGGACGATGCCTGCCGCGGTTCGCCGTCCAGCATCCCGAGGTGGCGAAGGACGTTCTCGACGCCCTCGACCAGCATCCGGGTCTCAGGTTCGGTGAGGAGTCCGGAGCTGCCGGCTTCCGTGATGATGCCGGGAACCCCGGCCGCCGCCGCAGCCTGGACCGAGGTGCCGCCGAGGCCGCCCGGCTGCGGCCGGTTCGCGATCAGATACGGCAGACCGAAGGCGCGCCCGATCGCGGCCGAGCGGTTGTCGATTTCGTCGTTGCCGGTGACGGAGTAGATGGAGAAGGGTGCGAGGGCTTCGACCATGTCCCCCCCGTGCAGGTCCACCAGGGCGTCGGCGGGCTGAATAACGGACCGGAAGATGGCGTCCACCATAACGTCGCTGAAGGTCCCGTTCAGGTCCCCGGGAAAGCAGCGGTTCGGGTTCTTGCCGTCAATGGGGCAGACGAAGGGTGTCCGGGGCAGGAAGGCCGGTACGTCGATGAGCGGGAGCGAGACGATCGACCCGCGCAACGCCGCGGGGTCCAAGCTTCGCATGAACCGGATGTTGGCCTCCATGGCGGGGTACTCGGCGGGATGGACCCCAGAGGTGAGGGCCAGGTGGGGACCGTCCGCTGTGCCCCGGATAGCGGTGTAAGGCCACGACCACTCGACGAGCGTCGGGTGGGAGAACCGGAGCATTCCCCGCCGAATTGTCCCAGGGGGAGGCAATTCAATGGTGTCCAGGGCGTCGACTTCGTCGTAGGTGGCTGTCGGCACGTCTCGCATCCCTTCTCTCCCCGCTTGCTTTTCGTCGCGCTTCTTCCCAGGTCTCCCGTGCTCCCCGTCCGCTCGCCCATGGTCTGCTACGGGACACCGGTGTGGATCTCATTCAGTCCCTTGATCAGGTATGGTGCTCGCGCCCCAGAGCTTCCCATGATCAGCCTGGGGTACACTCGTCCACGACATAACATGCACCCGCGAGTTCGGCAGCGCCGGGGCACAGATGTACCACTGGATTCCGAGGCCCGCAAGAAGGTGGCGCTCACACCAATGAGCCGGGAATGGGCGGAATAGCCGGTGATTACCGGCCACGTGTCCGGAGAGTGGGGATAGCTTCAAGCGTGGTACCGAGCAGGCAGCGCAACCGCGGCATCGAATGGCGTCGCCCGGCTTGGGCCCGAGGCTCATGCCCGGGCGGCGTTCTGCTTGCGCTGCTGACTTGCTGCATCGCAGGTTTGCTTTTGGCTAGCGAGACGGTCCGAGCTGCACAGGATTCTGGTCCTGTCTACGTCGTTCCCATTACCGGGACCATTGACCTCGGACTGGCTCCATATCTGGAGCGCGTACTTAATCAGGCGGAAGCAGACGGCGCCGCGGCCGTGATTCTCGAGATCGATACCCCGGGCGGTCGCCTCGACGCCGTGCTTCAAATGCGGGACGCCCTGCTGGACAGCCGCGTGCGGACGATTGCATTCATCGATAGAACCGCCTTTTCAGCCGGGGCGCTTATCGCTCTTGCCGCCGAGGAGATCTATATGACTCCCGGGGCAGTCATCGGGGCGGCGACTCCGGTCGAAGGTGGAACCGGCGAGACATCGAGTGAGAAGGTCGTCTCGGCGGTTCGTACGACGTTTAAGGCAACGGCGGAGGTTCGCGGACGCGACCCACAGGTGGCGGAGGCCATGGTGGACCCGGCTGTCAAGATTGACGGTCTTGTCGAGCGCGGGCAGCTCCTGACGCTGACGACGACCGAAGCAACGGCGTGGGGGTACGCCGATGGCGTGGTTGCGAACCGTGCTGAGTTGCTGACCGCGGCGGGACTTGCCGGGGCGCCTCTAGTTGAGACCTCTCCTAGCCCGGCCGAGCGGGCCGTTCGGATTCTTACTGATCCGCTCGTCGCGTCGCTGCTGATCACCGCCGCACTGTTGCTGATCGTGGGCGACTTCTTGGTCGAGGGCTTCGGTCTTGCCGGTGTTGCCGGCTTCGTGCTGCTCGCGACATTTTTCTGGGGTCACTTCCTGGCCGGTCTTGCGGGGTGGGAAGATGCCGTGCTCGTCGTTCTCGGGCTGGTGCTGATCGCCGTGGAACTCTTTGTCGTGCCAGGATTCGGTGTTCCGGGTGTGCTCGGCTTGGCCGCGTTGCTTGGCGGACTGTTCCTGGCCATGTTGGGGCGGGACATCCGGACGCCTGAAGGGATCGAGCGGGCGGGCTTCACGGTCGTGGCAGCGCTCCTCGCGAGCTTGCTCGGGTTCATCGCCCTGTTCGTGTTTCTTCCTCGCGGCAATCGGCTCGGGGGGCTTGTGCTCCGAGCCGACGTTGGGTCCGGGGCGGTCCCGGGGGGACGTGCGCCTGCCGGATGGCTGCGTTGGTTTGGAGCGCCGTCGTCGCTATCCACGGCTCAGACTACAGAGCAGACCGGGAGCGTGAATGTGGCCCCCGCGTATGGGCGGTCCTTGGTCGGCGCGACTGGCGTCGCGCTGTCTGACCTACGGCCCAGCGGGGTGGCCGAGATTGGCGGGATGAGAATCGATGTCGTGACGGGCGGAGACTACATTCGAGCGGGAGACGCCATCGAGGTGACCGCGGACGAACGTTACCGGCGTGTCGTGAAACGCGTCACATCCTGAACACTCAGTGGTCCTCGCCGTAGTAGGCACCATTCAGCAGGTCGAACCCTTCGTTAAGGAAAGGAAGTCCGGTGGATCCTGGAATCATTTCCCTCATCGTCATTGTCGGCCTGGTGTTCGTGCTACTCCTGTTCTTTCTCTACTTTGTGCC
>JAUJMG010000429.1 GCA_030446955.1 Thermomicrobiales bacterium | reverse complement strand
GGCGGCGGCGGCGCCGATGGCAAAGATCAGCATGAAGACCGCGAACAGCGTGAACGCCCCCCGCGACTGCACCGCCCGCGGCGCCTTCTGCACGTAGCGGGCATGAAGCAGGGAGAGCGCGAACAGCGCCGCTCCCCCCGCGATTCCAAACCAGAGCAGTGCCTGACCGCCCAACTGTTCCTCGCCCTCAGTGTCCCACTCGATCTCGGCTGATGACACCGGCATGGGATCATGGCCGGAGCCTGCGTATTAGGCGCCGGCGGTGCCTCCGCCTTGGAGCGCCGTGACGGTGATCTCCTCGCGGACTTCCTTGACGCCGGGGACCCGCGATGCGACCGCCTCGGCGTTCTCCGCGTCCTCAAGCGTATCGACCACCCCGCGCAGCACCACGACCCCGTTGACCGTGGCGGCCCGCACGTCGAGGTCGATGGTCAAAGAGTCCTCGGCCAGCTCGCGCATCACGGCCTGGTTGAGGTCATCATCGTTGCGGTCATCGAAGCTGGCTCCGCCTACCTGATCGTCCATCGAGGTGGCGGAGAAGCCGCCGACCACCTCGAGGGTCTCCCGGTCGTCCGTCTGACGGATCACCGGGTCGGTGGGCGGGAAGTAGGGGATCGCCTCGGCGGCAGCCTCCTCGGAGTCGGTCGTGCCGATGTCACCGGTAAAGTCCGGCTCGGACTCAAACCCGGCGTCCACGCGGTTGTCGTCATCGCGATCCGGATCGATATACCTGAACGCGGACGACCCGTCGGCCGTGTCGTCCTCGAAGGCCGTATCCGGCGAGTCGGGCAGGATATCGATGCTATCGTCCACCCTGATCCCACGCGGTTCAGCAAGGGCAGTGGCGACATCGAGAGCGGCTTGACGATTCTCGACCGAGTCAACTTCGCCGGAGAGCATGAGCAGGCCGTCCCGGAGTTCGGTGACGAGAAAGATCCCCGCCGCTTCCAGCATCTCGTTCAGCTTGGCCAGAAGATCCCCGGCCATCTCCTCGTTGGCGCCACCCGCCGCAGCCGTGGCACCAGTGTTGTCTCCCATCCCCACGTTACCTTGCTCCTTCCGCTCCCGCGGTGGTTGTCCTTGTGGGCCATGCCTATCGCGGCACCAACCGGAGGTGTCGCCTGCGCTCGCCCCGCTCCACTCGCAGGAAGGGTGCCGGTCCAACGGAGCAGCCATCCGCCGCGTGCTCCGGTCAGGATACTCCGTCACCGGACTGGGTCTGCCAGGAACAGCGGGCGGGACTGGTCGTTTCTGGTGGTTGCGGAATCACCGCCGCGGACGGATAGTGAGCGCGGTTCGCGGGCACGACGGGCCGCGGCGGCGTGGCTGGGCATGGGGCAGGGCGGTGACGGAGCGATCCGGGCGGGGTCAGGTGAGCGACGGCAACGGACGGCGCGGCAACGCCATTGACGGGCGGGGGTTTGGCCGTGGAACCGAGCCACCACCGGGCAGGCGGAGCGTGCCGCCGACCCCGCCGGAGCGGTACCGCTACACGATGGCCGAATTGGAGGAGCAGACCGGGCTCAATGCCCGAACGATCCGCTACTACGTGAGCCAGGGGCTTATCCCCTCGGCTCACGGCCGTGGCCCGAGCGCGACCTACGACCTCGGTCATCTCCTGCGCTTGAAGGCGATCCAACTTCTGAAGGCGGAGTACCGGCCTTTGGAGGAGATCAAGACCCGCCTCGGCGAGCTATCGGACAAGGAAATCGCCGCGCTGCTTGAGGTTGAAACCGCGCCGCCGGAAGATCGCTGGCGGCGGGTACTGCTCCACCCGGACATCGAGTTGCACGTGCGGGAGCGTGGCGGCCGAGGGCGGGACGCGGCGCTGGACGACGCCGTGGAACTCATCATCGGCCTGGCGCGGCCGGTGATCGACCGACTGGAGGACGCGCGGTGATGGCAGGGGATCGACAGCCTTTACGGAGCGGAAGCTTCGGCGGCATCACGAGCGGTGCCGGCAGCCGCTCCGCCCCCCGCCCGGCAGGAACCGACGCGAATGCGGAAACGATTCGGGCGGTGCGGCGGCGGTGGGCAAGCGGCGTGGCGGTCGTGACCACCCGTGAGGGTGACGGCTTTCGGGGTGCCACTGTGGCCGCGTTCACTGCCGTGTCACTTGATCCGCCGCTGGTGCTCGTCTGCCTGGACCGGGAGGGGTGGATGGCGAGCTTGGTGCCGGAAGCGGGTGTCTTCGCCGTCTCAGTACTGGACCGGTCCCAGGAGTTTCTCGCGGAGCGCTTTGCCGGCCGCGCGCCCCTGCCGGACGCAAGCTTCAGCGGCGTCCCGCACACCGTTGGCGAGACGGGCTGCCCGCTCCTCACCAGCGCCCTCGCCTGGTTCGACTGCCGGGTCCAGGCTGACCACGCCGGCGGCGATCACCGGATCATCGTCGGCGTGGTCGTTGGTGCCGGGCTCGGGGAGGATACCGACGACCCACTGCTCAACTATGAGGGCCGCTACCGCTCGATCGAGGGAGCCTGATGGGAGACGGGGAGTCGGCAGCGGAGGCGTCTCGCCGCCTGTGGGTGCCGGATAACCCTGATGGCAGCGGTTGGGCGGACGTGGATTGGGCGAGCGTCGTCCAGGGCAGCCGCTACCACTACCAGCACGGCCTGCCGTTGGCGGAGGCGCGGGCCGTGTTGCCTCCCTTCTACAAAGTGGTGACGCGGCTCGAATCGGCGGCGCTGGAGCCGCACGAGAACGACTACTACGTTCCCAGCGACCGCCTCGCGGACTTTCTCGCGGAGTTGGCGCTCGCTGGCGGGGCTGAGGCCGTCTGGCACGTTGAGCCATGCGAAACACCACCGCCGGAGAGCCGAGTCGGATAGTTCGGATGCCCGACTAAGGGAGATCCTCTAGTCGTGCGTCAAGGGTGAAGGGCCGATGGCAGCGGTCGTGCAGCGTCGACTCGTCCTGCCCATCCAGGAGGGCCGCCGTGGCGCACTCATATCGCGTCGACCTGACCGAGACGCAGCGCGCCGAGTTGCGCGGCCTGGTCAGCTCCGGCATCGCCCCGCCTCGGATGCTGACCCGCGCCCGCATCCTGCTCAAGGCCGACGACGGGGAAGGCGGCACCATTTGATCCGACGCCGCCGTCGCTGGGGGCCTGGATGTCGATCCGAGCACCGTGCTTTGGATCCGGCGCCGATTCACGGGGGAGTGATTGACGGCGACCCTGGAGCGCAAGCGGCCCGACCGCCTTTACGAGCGGACCTTGGACGGGCCGCAGGAAGCGCCTCTCATCGTGCTCGCCTGTTCTGCGCTGCCAGACGGCCACGCCCGCTCGAGCCTGCGTCTGCTCGCCGACGAGTTGGTCCGGCTGGAGGTCGTGTAGGCGGTGTCGCACGAGACGGCGCGCCAGACGCTCAAAAAAACGTGCTCAAACCGTGGCTGAAGGAACAGTGGAGCATCCCGCCGGAGGCCAACGCCGAGTTCGCCTGGCCCCTGGACGATGGCCTGTCGGTGTCCGAACGCCCGCGCGACCCGGCTGGCTCGGTCGTGTGCTTGGACGAGACCAGCCGCCAACTGCTCGCCAACACGCAGCCGGAACTGCCCCCGACGCCCGGCCGCCCCGGGGCGCCACGACCCCGTGTATGCCCGCGGTCAGGTCATCAACGTCTTCCTGGTGACCGAGCCGCTGCGGGACTGGTGGGCGACGCAGGTCAGCGACCAGTGGACACATTCGGCTCGACTTTGCCCAGTGCGTCCGCAGGGCAATCGCATTTAGGGGGCGAGGACGTGGAGGAGGTAGGCGTCATCCCAGCCGCACTTGAGGCGTTTGGCGAGGATGCCGGCCTTGACCGTCCGGTCCTGACGCAGCAGGTTGAGGGCGATGTGGCGCAGCACGGCAAAGTTCTCGGCCGCATGCCCCGCGCGAACCCGGCTCTCATCCTCGCGAAAGGCGACATCGAGCACCC